>NZ_JBQXDJ010000041.1:0-39711 GCF_052601015.1 Chitinimonas violaceus
TCTAGCATCGCCGACAGGCCGGTTGCTGTCGCCGCGCCAAACGTGCTGAGCAAATAGTCGGTGTACAAATCGAGTTCTTTGTTCTTCATGGCGACAGGTTATCGTATGCACTGCGTAACATCAGTTATTGAATAGGTGTATGGGCACGCAAATGGGTGCTAGCCACGAATGGATGAAGGAGGCAGTGCCTCAGTGCAAGGGGGATGAAAGCAATCCTTGGCACTGCCGGTGGTTGTTAGCTATTACGGGCAGCTAACGCTACCGCAGCTTTTGATGCTGCTGTTTTGCCCAGGTGGGTGTTGATGAAACGGCCTGCAGCAGCCAGTTTCTCCAGGTCTACCCCTGTTTCAATGCCCATGCCATTCAAGAGGTACACCACATCTTCTGTTGCTACGTTGCCACTGGCGCCTTTGGCATAGGGGCAACCACCCAGCCCGGCGGCTGAGCTGTCGATGGTGGCGATGCCCAGTTCCAATACGGCGTAAAGGTTGGCCAGCGCCTGGCCCCAGGTATCGTGGAAATGGGCGGCGAGCTGCTTGATGGGGACCTCACCCGCTACGGCAGTGATCATGGCGCGGGCTTTGGCCGGTGTGCCTGTGCCAATGGTGTCGCCCAACGAGACCTCATAACACCCCATGTCATACAGCGCCTTGGCGACGCGTACTACATCGGCCAGTGACACGTCTCCTTGATAGGGGCAGCCCAACACGCAGGAAACATAGCCACGCACGGCAATGCCATCCTGCTTTGCAGCAGCCATGACTGGGGTGAAACGCGCCAGACTTTCCTCAATGCTGCAGTTGATATTCTTTTGCGAGAAAGCCTCTGATGCTGCGGCAAAGACGGCGATTTCGTCGACACCCGTGGCTTTTGCTGCCTCGTAGCCCTGCATATTGGGCACTAGTGCCGGATAACGGATACCAGGGCGGCGCTTCAAGCCCCGCATGACCTCACTATGGTCAGCCATCTGCGGCACCCACTTGGGTGAAACGAAGGCTGTAGCTTCAATGACGCTAAGACCTGCATCAGCCAACTGGTCGATAAACGCCAGCTTGGTTTCGGTCGGCACAGATGCCTTTTCATTCTGTAAACCATCGCGGGGGCCGACTTCGACGATCTTGACGCGTTGAGGGAAGGCCATATGGTTTTCCGCCTTTGAACAGAATGAATTGCGATCTGTGATCAAGTCTCATGCGTTGCGTTTAACCTTGCGGGCAGCCGCTCGTGACAGATCGTGAACAGGTTCTTAGAACCTGTTCAAAGTCTGCTGCGCGTCAGCAATACGGTGTTGAAAACGCCCTCGGAATGCTCATTTACCCCATGTAAACTCCGCTTCCTCAGTTGTTTTCGCCTTGTCTTGCTTTAGCTCGCGAGACTTTGAACAGGTTCTTGAGATGAGGCTTTGAAAGTTGGCCCAGCGTACAAGCCCTTGAACTGGGCTCGAGTTTAATGGTGTTGTTTATGTTAACGTAAGTGGTGGGCGCTAAAAAAGCCGACTTATGTCGGCTTTGGGCATCACCAAGGTACGTCTACAGTACCGGCTTCCACGGGTTTGACCGCAGGTGGCGGGGCGGATATCGGTGCCGCAGTCGAGCCTTGACTGGCCTCGCCAAGCTCACCACCGAGTGCTTCGATAACAGCATTGATAAGACAACGCCCTTCCTGCACCAGCAGGGTGAGGCTTGTATCAAACATCGCAGTCGCATCTTCGACATCGGCCTCCTTAAGTTTGTCTTCCAATAAGTCGAGGAAAGCGAGACGTTTGATTTGCAGCTTCTCGTTCAAGAGGAAGGACAGGCGGTCATCCCAGCTCAGCGCTAGCTGCGTCACCATTTTGCCGCTCTTCAAATGCAGTTTGACCTCTTCTGAGCCCAGGTCGTGACGACGACAGGTTACTTGGGCACCGCCGTCACCCGGGGCTTTCAAGGTGCAGTCTGCATCCAGGGTGAAGTTGGCGGGCGCATCGTGTTCGAGCCAGGTACTCATAGCAGTCACGGGGTCGAGCTGGGTTTGTACAAGCTTGATTGGCAAGCTGCCCAAGGTTTCACGCAACAGTTGGGTCAGTAGCTCGGCTTTGGAAGAGGATGCGGTATCAACCCAGATCCAGCCTGCTTCGAAGTCGATGATGGCACGCAATACGTGGGATCGGCTGAAGGCACGTGGCATCAGTTCCTCCGCAACACGCTCACGGATTTCCTTGGCTTCTTTCTTGCCAATCTTGCGTAGTTCCTTGTCTTCGAGGTCAGCGATGCGCTCCTCAGCCAACTCTTTCACCACACTGGCTGGTAGTAGCTTCTCTTCGGTTTTCAGCGCAATCAGCATCGCACCGGAATTGGCGTAGGCGAAGATATCGGGCGTATGGCTGGTTGGTGGAATCCAACCGGCGGCCATTCTTTCATTGCTTGCTGCCGGCACGTAGGCACGTTTCTGCAGTTCAGCATCCAGTTGGCCAGGGTTGATCTTGCTCAAATCCGTAATGCGATAAAGCTGTAGATTCTTGAACCACATAGGGCGACTTCCTGCGAAAGACTTGGTCGCGAATTGTAGTGCATTCCGGCGAATTCTTTCGGTTGAACTCTCATTATGGTTATCGGTCATTTTGATAGGAATTCTCATTATGAGATAATTCCCATCCTCGAAGTGTTTCCCGCTGTTTCAGGAGTTTGCCCTCATGAAGTTTCGCCCCTTGTTGATGGTGGCTGCCATGGTTGCGGCCATGCCGGCCATGGCCGAAGAAGTCACCTTGTATTCGGCCCGGATCGAGTCGTTGATCAAGCCATTATTGGATGCATACACCAAGGAAACTGGTGTGCAGGTGAAATTCATCACCGACAAGGAAGGCCCTTTGATGGAGCGCCTGAAAGCTGAGGGAGCGAATACACCAGCCGATATTTTGCTGACGGTAGATGCTGGCAATCTGTGGCAGGCCCAGCAAGTGGGTCTGCTTAAGTCAGTGAAATCCGCCACGCTTGAAGCCAACGTACCGGCACATTTGCGCGACCCACAGGGCGAATGGTTTGGCTTATCCGTGCGTGCCCGCACCATGTTCTACAACACCGAACGGGTGAGGCCTGCGCAGTTGTCGACCTATGAGGACCTGGCTGACCCGAAGTGGAAGGGCAAGCTGTGCCTGCGTACGTCGAAGAAGGTCTATAACCAGTCCCTGGTTGGTACCATGATTGCCCGCCTGGGAGAGCCCAAGACCGAGCAGATCGTACGTGGCTGGGTGGCGAATCTCGCAACCGACCCATTTGCTGACGACACCATGATGTTGAAAGCGATTGCGGCTGGTCAATGTGATGTGGGTATCGCCAATACCTACTATTTCGGCCGGTTGATTGACAAGGAGCCCAAGCTGCCGTTGGCCGTGTTCTGGCCAAATCAGAAAACCAATGGCGTGCACGTGAATATCTCGGGTGCTGGCGTGACCCGTCATGCCAAGAACGAGAAGGGTGCGGTCAAGCTGCTCGAATGGCTGTCTAGCGAGAAAGCCCAGAACCTCTACGCCGATGTCAACATGGAATACCCCGTCAACCCCAAGGTGAAGCCTGATCCAAAGGTTGCTGCTTGGGGGGATTTCAAGCACGACTATATCAACGTGGCCAAGGCTGGTGAGCTGCAGACTACGGCTGTCAAGTTGATGGATCGCGCTGGGTATCGCTGATTTGCGTAGTCTGCGTCACTTATAGCGTCTTCCTACCTAGAACCTGTTCAAAGTCTGCTTCATAGCAAGAATGAAAGCAGGTTCTCAGAACCTATTTACGATCTATCACGAGCAGCGGTCAGCGAGGTGCAGAGCAGCACAGAAACCGGAATGTACATGGGTACATGAGGTTTTCGAGCAGCGCATAAGCCTTGATCACGGCTGCGCAGCAAGATCGTAAACAGGTTCTAAGCTTCAGTTGCCACCTCGTTGTCGGCAGCGCGATCCGATTTTGTTACCTCAACGGCCGCTAAGCGGCCGTTGGTTTTGTTGCCATGAGTTATGAGCGCTCAATTAGAGACTACTTCCACCCCGTATCTGCCTGCGCTTATCGGTTTGCGTCGCCGTTGGGACGAGCATGTACTGGCGTGGTTGATTGCCGCGATCACTTTGGTGCCATTGGCGGTGGTATTGGCCAGCCTGTTGCAGCCGCAAGCAGATATATGGGGGCATTTAGCCGAGTTTGTTCTACCCAAGCTCTTGGTGAATACCATTTGGCTGGTGCTGGGTGTTGCGTTAGGTACCTTGCTATTGGGTGTGTCGTTGGCGTGGCTGACAGCCATTTATGATTTCCCTGGCCGTAAGCACTTTACCTGGGCGCTGGCATTACCTTTGGCGATGCCGGCTTATGTGCTGGCCTTTGTACAGATCGGCCTATACGACTTTACGGGACCTTTGCAGACGGTAATTCGCGAACTGGGGTTCAGTTCGCATTGGGTGCCACCCATACGGTCGCGCGGCGGTGTGATTTTGACGCTGACTTTGGCTTTGTACCCATATGTCTATCTGCTGGCACGTAATGCATTTCAAACACAGGGGCGGCGGGCCTTGGAAGCGGCAGCTTCGTTGGGTTTCAGCCGTCGGCAGGGTTTCTGGCGAGTTGCGTTGCCGATGGCGCGGCCGTGGTTGGTGGGTGGGGTGACCTTGGCGTTGATGGAGTGTCTGGCTGATTTTGGTACCGTGGCTACTTTCAATTACGACACATTCACAACCGCCATCTATAAGGCCTGGTTCAGTCTGTTCAACCTGACAGCCGCTTCGCAGCTTGCGTCTTTGCTAGTGCTGGTGGTCCTGGTCTTAGCGTTGGTTGAGCAGCATGTGCGTGGTGACAAGCGCTACACCGCTGCTGGCAGGTTGGCACAGGCAAGGCCGGAACCCTTGGCAGGCTGGCGTGGCTTACTCGCATCATCAGCTTGCTTGGCGGTACTTGCGCTGGCTTTTTTGATCCCCTTTGCGCAACTACTTTGGTGGGTGAAGTCGGTAGCGGTTGATCAGTTGGACTGGCGTTATTTAGGTTTTATCGGTCGTTCGCTCATGCTTTCTGCGGGTGCTGCTTTAGTGGTTGTCGTACTCGCATTGGGTTTGACTTACGCAGTACGGCGGCGCAATGGCCTAGCCAGCCGTTTGGTGGCGCGTTTGGCAACGATAGGTTACGCGGTACCGGGTACGGTATTGGCGGTGGGCGTATTTATTCCAATTGCTTGGTTGGATAACCGCTTGATTGAATTGGTGCATGCTTTAGGTTGGGGTGAGCCCACCCAGTTGATCAAAGGCACGCTGGCGGTGATGTTGCTGGCGTATATCGCCCGCTTTCTGGCAGTTGCTTTTGAACCGACCCAGTCGGCCATGCAACGTATTACGGCAAGCCAGGAGGAAGTGGCTGCTTCGATGGGCTTGAGTCGGCACGCGGTACTGCGGCGCATACACTTGCCGATGTTGCGTGGTGGGTTGTTTACCGCTGCGCTGATGGTGTTTGTCGATGTGATGAAGGAAATGCCGATTACGCTGATGACCCGACCGTTCGGGTGGGATACCTTGTCGGTACGAGTGTTTGAGATGACTAGCGAAGGGCAATGGGAGATGGCTGCCTTGCCTGCGGTAGCAATTATTCTGGCCGGACTGATACCTGTTGTTGTGTTGGCGTTGCATATGGAGAAACAAGCGTGAGTGAAACCCAGCTTAGTCTGGACCAGGTTGAGGTAGCCTATGGCGAGAAGGTCGTATTACGTCATTTGTCTTTTACCTTGGCTGCAGGTGAGATTGGTTGCTTGCTTGGGCCGTCGGGCTGTGGAAAGACCACAGCGCTGCGGGCAATTGCTGGGTTCGAAGCGATACGTGCGGGTCGTATCCGCCTGAATGAGGATGTGATAGCAAGTCCTCATCGCCAGTGGCCGCCTCAACAACGCGGCATCGGCATGGTATTTCAGGACTATGCTCTATTTCCTCATCTGACAGTGGCGGGCAATGTCGGTTTTGGTTTGGAAGGACTGGACCGGTTTACTCGGCGTGCCAAGGTGATGGAGCTGTTGGAGGTCGTGGGGTTGACTGGTCATGCCGACGATTACACGCATGCGCTTTCCGGTGGCCAGCAGCAGCGGGTTGCATTGGCCCGCGCCTTGGCACCTTCACCCCGGTTGTTGTTGCTCGATGAGCCGTTCTCCAACCTGGATGTGGAATTGCGTGAGCGTTTGTCACACGAGGTGCGCGATATCCTTAAGGCCCGAGGTATGACGGCTTTGTTGGTGACGCATGACCAGCATGAGGCATTTGCGTTGGCTGACCGGATAGGTGTGATGGAAGGTGGGCAGCTGCGTCAGTGGGATAGCGCCTATGCGCTTTACCATGAGCCGGCCGATCGCTTCGTAGCGGATTTTGTTGGCGAGGGTGCTTTCTTGCCCGCCACTGTAACGGTACCGGGCGAGTTGGAATTCGAACTGGGTCGGCATATTTGCCGCGCAACGTTGGATAGCACGCCTGGGCAAGTGCTACAGGTCTTGTTGCGTCCGGACGATGTACTGCATGACGATGACAGTTCCCTGAAGGCGAGGGTGGTTAAGAAAGCGTTCCGGGGGGCGCAATTCCTTTACACGTTGGCGCTGCCTTCTGGCTCGACTGTGTTGAGCCTTGTGCCTAGTCACCACGATCATGCGATTGGCGAATCGATAGGTATCCGCTTGGAGATCGACCATCTGATTGCATTCCATTGAGTTTGAACCGCAGGGGAGAAATATAAAAGCCACCAGATGGTAGCTTTTAATATTTTGCTGTCGCTTATTCAACAGCAGATTCATCACATTGTGAGCGATGCTTTCAGTCGTCTTTGCTGCCGAGTTGCGACTGCAGGTAATTCTGGTAACCGATTTGTTCAATCAGGCCCAGATTGGTTTCCAGCCAGTCGATGTGTTCTTCCTCGCTGGCGAGAATGTCCTTGAAGAGGTCGCGGGTAACGTAGTCCTGCACCTTTTCGCAGTAGGCGATGCCTTCCTTCAAAGGAGCTACTGCTTCCAGTTCGAGCTTGAGGTCACACTGCAGGGCTTCTTTTACATCCTCGCCGATATAGATCCGACCGAGTTCCTGCAAATTGGGCAGGCCTTCCAGGAACAAGATACGTTCTATCAGCTTGTCCGCATGTTTCATCTCGTCGATGGATTCGTGGTACTCGTGCTCGTTGAGTTCTTTGAATCCCCAGTTTTTGAACATCCTGGCATGCAGGAAATACTGATTGATGGCCGTCAGCTCGTTCTTCAGCACTGCATTCATATATGCAATGACTTTTTTGTCGCCCTTCATGATGGCCTCCTGTCAAATTACAAGCGCAAAAAGCGGCGCAGCCGCTCTACACCTCTAAGCTTAGGCAAGCTGAGGTAAAGCGGCAAGCAGGAATTACGGAAGGGGGCGATCAGGCTGGCATGAGTACGATACAGTGTCCTCGGCTGGCATTCATTTGTTCACTTTTTGTTTCCAACATCAATGCGCGAGCATCGGGCGCGCATTTGCCACAGCAACCTGCAACGCCAAGTTCCATACGTAAATCACGCATGGTGTCGCAACCGTTTTCCACAGCACGACGAATCTGCTTGTCGGTTACTGCGTTACAAATGCAAACGTACATGTTGGCTCTGATGATGAGAATACGTTCTGAATGATATGAATTCTCATTATTTTCCGCAAGAAGAATTTGATAACAACTTGACCAACAAAGAAAAACACCCGCCGAAGCGGGTGCAAATTATGCAAATTGGCTAGTTTCAGCCAGCTCGTAAAATGGCGTTGGGACTGGATTCCAACCAACGCTTGATCCGATTGGCATCGCCGATACGTGTCTGCCGGCCGGCGGAATCGAGCAGTACGATGACTACCGGGGTGTCATTGATAACCGCCTGCATAACCAAGCATTTGCCTGCCTCGGATATGTAGCCGGTTTTTGAAACCCCAATCTGCCACGTGCTGTTCTTTACCAGGGGGTTGGTATTGTTGAAGTGATATTCCCGGCCGTTAACCGAAGAAATGAAGCTGTATTCTTCACTGGTCGAATAACCACGAATCTCCGGATAGTGATTTGCAGCTTGCACCAAACGTATCAGATCTTCTGCAGTTGAGACATTGGCACTGTTGAGTCCCGTTGGGTCTGAAAAGCGGGAGTTTTGCATACCGAGAGATTGGGCCGTGCGGTTCATCCGTGCGACAAACGCCGCAGTACCACCGGGTGATGTTCGTGCCAATGCATGGGCTGCGCGATTCTCAGAAGACATCAGCGCCAGATGCATGATTTCACCGCGCGTCAGCGTAGTACCAACCAATAGGCGCGAGCTCGAGTTTTTCAGCGTATCGACATCCGCATCGGTAATGGTGATGGTTTCATGCAAGGGCAGCTGCATATCCAACGTGACTATCGCAGTCATCAATTTGGTGATTGAAGCGATAGGCGCGATGCTGCGTGCATTTTTTTCAAAAATACGTTCGCCGGATGTGGCATTCACTACGAGGGCTGCACTGGAAAAAAGAGACAGCTCATCGAGCGTGGAGGGTAATGTAGAAACACGAGTAAAGCGCACTTTGCTGGCACGTTGCTGCGCCATGACAAGTCTTGCAACTTTAGCTCTCTTGTTTTGTTTCAGGGCAGGTTTGCCGCGTTTCGACAAGGTTGCCGTTTGCTTATTGGCAGAACGCGTTGCGGACTTCTTTGATTTGCCCTGGCTGTGGTCAGCTTTTTTGGTAGATCGGGCAGCCTCGGCTTGCAGCGGCAAAACAACTAGGCTGAAGACGAGGAAAGCACTGAAAAGGGCGGATAAACAGGACAACATGCTGCGTCTCTGATCAGTGACGGAGGATATAAAAATAATACAACGGCAATGTACAAATTTCCATAAAAAACATGGGGGTAACAAAAAGCTTTTTATTTCCAATTTTAAAGAATGCCCATTTTTTAAGTACTTAGGTTGCCAATTAGGATAAACATTATGAAATGCTTTTATTAAAAAGTTGGCTTTCTGTGTGATGCAAAGCTGGTGAACTGGGCTTGTGCATGGATGCGCGGCGTGTCTAAAATGCCCTCGCGGTCCAAATTGTTGCGACGCAGCATACCCTCTTCCGACTCTGCAGTGAACCATAGATGGAGGCAGCATTGAGCCAATCCAGCACCGAAACCACCCATTTCGATGAATTCATGCAATCCCTAACGGAAACCAACCGTAAGCTTTTTGAAAGCTTTGTATCCGGTATGCAGCCGGCTGTGAATGGTGATTCTTCGGCAACTTTGGATCAATTCATGCAGGGGCTGATGGGCAATACCCAGCATCTGTTGGGTATGCAAAGCAACTACTACCAGCAGCAGATGAATTTGTGGACTGGACTATTAGGCGCGCAAGACAAGCCTGCTGCCCAACCCACGAAAGCAGATCGCCGTTTTGCAGCGCCCGAATGGGCCCAGTATCCGTTGTTCGATTACATCAAGCAGCACTACCTGTTAAGTGCCAAATGGTTGAATGAACTGGTCGATGGCGTACCGATGGATGAACCGACCCGGGAAAAGGTTGGCTTTTATACCCAGCATTTTATCGATGCGATGTCTCCGGCTAACTTTGCGCTGACCAACCCGGAAGTGATCAAGCTGGCACTAGACAGCAAGGGCGAGAGTTTGGCTGAAGGGATGCGGAAGTTATCAGAGGACATGGCCAAAGGTCATATTTCCCTGACTGACGAGTCCAAGTTTGTTGTCGGTGGGAATCTTGCTATCACCCCTGGCAAAGTGGTGTTCCAAAGTGAGCTATTTCAGCTGATTCAATACACGCCGACTACCGAAAAAGTCTATGAGCGTCCGCTGCTGTTTGTTCCGCCAGCCGTCAACAAGTACTACCTCATGGATTTGCAGCCAGAGAATTCCATGGTGCGGCATTTCGTGGCGCAGGGTTACACCGTGTTTATGGTCTCCTGGCGCAGCATTACCCCGGAACTTGGCAAGCTGACTTGGGATGATTACGTTGAGAGCGGCGTGATCAGAGCCACCGAGGTGGTGCGTGAGATCAGTAAGCAGGACAAGATCAATGTGCTGGGTTTCTGCATTGGTGGCGTGATCTTGGCAACCGCCTTGGCGGTGATGAAGGCGCGAGAGCTCGATTGGTTCGAGAGCGTGACCTTCATGACTTCTTTGATTGATCACACTGAACCGGGTGAACTTAAGCAATTTGTTGACGAGAATTTGGTGCGTTCGCGCGAAGCCAAGATACAGGAAGGTGGCGTGATCAGCGGAAAGGAGTTGGCTCGCGCTTTCTCCATGCTGCGTGCCAATGACTTGATTTGGAACTATGTCGTTAACAACTATCTGAAGGGCAAGACTCCCCCGCCGTTTGATCTGCTCTACTGGAACAATGACTCGGCCAATCTGCCCCTGCCGATGCATACCTTTTTCCTGCGCAATATGTACTTGGAAAACAACCTCGCCAAGCCAGGGGCAATGCAGGTTTGCGGCATCCCGGTGGATGTCAGCGATTATGACTGGCCAATCTATATCTTTGCCGCACGAGAAGATCACATCGTGCCGTGGCAGTCTGCCTATCGAGGTACACAGCTGCTGGGAAGCAAACAATTACGATTTGTGCTCGGTGCGTCTGGTCATATCGCGGGTTCGATCAATCCAGTTGGTCCGGGTAAGCGCAACTATTGGGTTAACAATGCTTTCCCGGCGGATACCGATAAATGGCTGGCTGATGCAGAAAGCCGGCCCGGCAGCTGGTGGCAGGATTGGGATGAATGGCTGATACCCAAGTCAGGTAAGTTTATTCCCGCGCCTAAGAAGCATGGCAATGCCAAATACAAGGTGCTTGAAGCCGCACCGGGTACCTATGTGCAAGCCAAAGCGGGTACGGAATAGACCATTGATTTTGCTATGCCGGTTTTCTTGGAGTCCGCCTGTCCCGTTGAGGTGAGTGGGTTAAAGCGAATCGCCCCGGCGCAACTAATATTTAATTTGTAGCCTAAGAGCCTGTTTACGATCTATCGCGAGCAACTGTCAGCAGGGCGCAGAGCAGCATAAAAGCCTTGATCACGGCTGCGCAGTCAGATCGTAAGCTGGTTTTGAGTGTGATCTTCACCACCTTTGCAGGAGTAGATACCCATGTCTGAAGTCGTCATTGTCGCTGCACAGCGCACCGCTATTGGTTCTTTTGGCGGTACTCTGGCCAAAACCGCAGCCCCGGAACTTGGGGCGACTGTCATCAAGGCCTTGCTGGAAAAGACAGGGGTTGCGCCTGATCAAGTCAGTGAAGTTATCCTTGGCAATGTCTTGCAGGCAGGTTTGGGGCAGAATCCAGCCCGCCAAGCCCTGATCAAGGCAGGTATCCCAGTCTCTGTGCCAGCAATGACGATCAATCAGGTATGTGGTTCGGGTCTGAAGGCGACGCACCTGGCAGTACAGTCGATTCTGGCTGGTGATGCGGATATCGTTATCGCCGGTGGCCAGGAAAATATGTCTCAAGCCCCACACCTTTTGATGAACAGTCGTGACGGTATCCGCATGGGTAATGGCACGTTGGTGGACAGCATGGTGGCCGATGGGTTGACCGATGTGTACAACAACTACCACATGGGTGTGACCGCAGAGAACATCGCCGTCAAATATGGTATTAGCCGGCAGGAGCAGGATGAGCTGGCGCTGGCATCACAAAACAAGGCAGAAGCTGCTCAAAAGGCTGGTAAGTTTACCGCTGAGATCGTGCCAGTATTGATTCCGCAGAAGAAAGGTGACCCGATAGCCTTTGCCGAGGATGAGTACATTAAGGCCGGAAGCACAATGGAGGCACTGCAAAAGCTACGCGCCGCCTTTAACAAGGAGGGTACGGTAACGGCTGGGAATGCTTCTGGTTTGAATGACGGTGCCGCGGCAGTGATGCTGATGAGTGCCGAGAAGGCGAAGGCGCTGGGTCTGAAGCCGTTGGCCCGTATTGCCGGGTATGCCTCCAGCGGCGTGGAGCCCAGCATTATGGGTATGGGCCCTGTGCCTGCCACGCAGCGGGCATTGGCGCGTGCTGGTTGGACCTTGGACCAGGTGGATCTGATAGAAGCTAACGAAGCCTTTGCAGCCCAGGCCCTGGGCGTGGCACGTGAATTGAAATGGGATTGGAACAAGGTGAATGTGAATGGCGGCGCCATCGCGTTGGGTCACCCTATTGGTGCATCGGGCGCGCGCGTACTGGTGACCTTGTTGCATGAGATGGCACGGCGCGATGCAAAGAAGGGGTTGGCGACCTTGTGCATTGGGGGAGGCATGGGTGTAGCGCTTTGCGTTGAACGAGTCTAAAGAAGCTGTTCAAAGTCTCGCGAGACAAGGCGAGAATAGCCGAGGAAGCGGAGTTTACTAATTTGTAAATGAACATTCGAGGGTGTTTTCAACGCCGTATTGCTGACGTGCGGAAGGCTTTGAATAGGTTCTCAACCTCATTTAGTAAAAGCCGGGCTTTATGCCCGGCTTTTTCTTTTCTGTATCTCCCTCGTTTGGCGTAAAGGCGGAGCGTATAATTACATTCTGACTTTTGCTGGAGTTGCAATCATGGCCCTGCTGTTCAAAGACACGACTTATGTTTCCGAAACCACGCAGTTCCTGCGTGAATTCCTCGACAAGAATCCCGAAGTGGCCAAGGGTCAGGCTGAAGGGCGGGCATTGCTGTGGGATAAGCAGATTGACCACGGATTGCAAAAGGAAACCGACGCTGGACGTGTAAAGCAAAAGCCCTATGTTTATCAGCCCGAGTAAGTTCCGAGAACCTGGTCACGATCTTACTGCGTAGCTGTGATCGGGGCTTATGTGCTGCTCGAAAGCCCCCGCAAGGGGGACGCCGAACTGCTAGGGTGCTTCGCACCAAGAAGTTCGCAGCCTCATGTACCCGAGTACATTCCGGTTTCTGTGCTGCTCTGCACCCTGCTGACAGCTGCTCGCGACAGATCTTGAACAGGTTCTGAGATAGTACAAAAGAAAAGCGACCATTTGGTCGCTTTTCTTTTAATTGGCGTTACCCCAGTTTGGCCAAGCCGCCCATATAAGGCTGCAATACCTCTGGCACCGTCACCGAGCCATCTGCATTCTGATAGTTCTCTAGTACTGCCACCAAGGTACGGCCTACGGCCAGCCCGGATCCATTCAAGGTATGTACAAGCTCGTTCTTGCCGGCATCGTTCTTCACCCGGGTTTGCATGCGGCGGGCCTGGAAGGCTTCGCAGTTCGACACCGAACTGATCTCGCGGTAAGTATTTTGCGCAGGCAACCAGACTTCCAGGTCATAGGTCTTGACCGCCGTAAAGCCCATGTCTCCTGTACATAGCGTGACCACGCGGTAGGGCAGGACCAGTTTTTGCAAGACGTTCTCAGCGTGTTGGCGCATCTCTTCCAACGCGGCAAAGCTGTGATCGGCAGCCACAATTTGCACCATTTCCACCTTGTCGAATTGATGCTGGCGAATCATGCCGCGAGTATCGCGACCGTAACTGCCGGCTTCCGAGCGGAAACAGGGTGAGTGAGCTGTCAGCTTGACTGGCAGTTCATCGGCTTTGAGCAGGCTGTCTCGAACCGTATTGGTCAGTGAAATCTCTGAAGTTGAGATCAGATATTGGGTCTGGCCATCTTCGCCGCCGCGCTCCACCCGGAACATGTCCTCACCGAATTTGGGCAGCTGGCCTGTGCCATACAGCACCTCCGGGTTGACGATATAGGGGGTGTAGCACTCGGTGTAGCCATGCTCGTTGGTCTGGGTGTCGAGCATGAATTGGGCGAGGGCACGATGCAGTTTGGCGATCTGCCCCTTCAGCACAGTAAAGCGTGCGCCAGAAAGCTTGGCGCCGGTCTCGAAGTCGAGCCCTAATGGAGTGCCGATATCGACATGGTCTTTGATTTCGAAATCAAAAGCACGCGGGGTACCCCAGCGATGGCGTTCCACATTGCCGCTTTCATCCTTGCCGACCGGGACCGACTCGTGGGGCAGGTTGGGGATGTTAAGCAGCAATTCGTTGAGCTTGTCCTGCAAGGCAGCAAGATTCGCTTCGCAAGCTTTCAGTTCATCACCCAGGTGGGCAACGCTGGCCATGATGGGGGCAACATCTTCACCCTTGGCTTTGGCCTGACCGATAGCCTTGGATTTGGCGTTTCGTTCCGCTTGCAGGTCTTGTGTACGGGTTTGCAAGGCTTTGCGCTCGTTCTCGAGTGCGGCAAAAGTGGCAGTGTCCAGATTGAAACCGCGTGTGGCCAAGCGGGCAGCGACACCGTCGAGGTCATTGCGGAGTTGTTGAATATCTAACATGGCGAACCTGTTCTTTTTGAATGGGTATTCGGTAAATAGTGAGCTGGGCCGATTTTAACCGGCGGATGTGATGGCGGACAGCGCGAGCCGAAAAGGTGTCTGGCTAGGCGCTGTCCTTGCGAGATCGTGCCGATTCATCAAGCTGGCGCAGAAAGGCCATCTTTTCGCTGATCTTGGTTTCCAATCCACGGGGGACGGGTTCATACCAGCGCGGCTCTGCCATCCCTTCAGGCAGATAGCTTTCACCTGCGGCATAGGCATGGGGTTCATCATGTGCGTAGCGGTATTCGTGACCGTAACCGAGTTCTTTCATCAGCTTGGTGGGGGCATTGCGCAGATGAACGGGGACTTCGCGTGATTTGTCCTGTTTTACAAAAGCCCGTGCCTGGTTATAGGCCGTGTAGCCGGCATTGCTCTTTGCCGCAATGGCGAGATAAATGACGGCTTGACCAAGCGCCAACTCCCCTTCGGGAGAGCCAAGCCGCTCATAAGTGGTTGCCGCATCGTTTGCAATTTGCATGGCTCGGGGGTCGGCCAGGCCGATGTCTTCCCAAGCCATGCGCACGATGCGCCGTGCCAGATACCGGGCATCCGCTCCTCCATCCAGCATCCGGCACAGCCAATACAAAGCCGCATCGGGGTTCGAGCCACGTACCGATTTATGTAACGCCGAAATCTGGTCGTAGAAATTGTCGCCCCCTTTATCGAAACGACGGGCATTCAGGCTCAACGCGTTTTGTACGAATTCGGCATTGATTCTTTGGAGACTGGCCGCTTGGGCTGCCGTATTGGTCTGCTCGAGCAGATTGAGAAAACGCCTCGCATCGCCATCGGCGTAACCGACCAGTGTATCGACGGCTACTTCATCAAACTCAAGGTGCGCCAGGATGGTTTTTTGCGCACGAACCAAAAGCTGCTTCAGTTCCGCATCGCTCAACGACTTCAATACATAGACTTGCGCACGTGAAAGAAGGGCAGAGTTGACCTCGAAAGATGGGTTTTCGGTTGTGGCGCCAATAAAGGTGACAAGGCCCGATTCTGTATAAGGCAGCAGTGCATCTTGCTGGGACTTATTGAACCGATGGATTTCGTCGACGAACAGGATGGTCCTGCGGCCGAGTGCCAGATACTGTTCTGCTTGCTCCATTGCAGCACGGATGTCTTTGACGCCGGAGAATACGGCGGACAGTGCAATGAACTCACAGCCGAAGGCATTGGCGGTCAAACGAGCGAGCGTGGTTTTGCCTACGCCTGGCGGGCCCCACAGAATCATCGAGTGGGGTTTGCCCGACTGAAACGCCAGTTGCAATGGCTTACCTATGCCCAGCAGATGACTCTGTCCGATCACTTCGTCGAGACTGCTGGGGCGTAGAGCTTCGGCAAGTGGTGGAGTGGGTGCTAGTTTGAACAAGTCTGACATGGTAACCAGATAACAAGACAACGCGTCGGCCAAGGGTCAGTTAGAACCTGCTTACGGTCTATCACGAGTAGCCGTCAGCAGGATGAAGCGCAGCGTAATAGGTCTTTTCTTAGTCTGCTGAGACCACGTCAGCACCCTTCGGTAGCGTAAAGTTGAAGCGTTCTATATCCAGTTTGGGATTGCGGACAACTTTGCTGAAACGGATCTGCGTCGTTTGACCAAAACTATCGGCCAGCTCCATGGCAATCGGCTGCGCATCTTTGAAGCCGATACGGACCCGCTCAAAACCTGTGTCGCGGTTTTTGGGTGTTGCTTCTACCCATTCCAGGCCCTCACGCTTACCGGCATCGGCCAGCTTATAGGTCTTGTCCAGGTTGTTGCTCCCTGCCAGCAAGGCAGCTGGACTGTCGCCTAATGCACGGTCAAGCTGCTTATTGGTGACTTGGTTCAGGTCCGGGTCGTAAATCCAGAGCTGTTTGCCATCACCCACCACACGCTGTTCGTAAGGCTTGGTATAGAGCCAATCAAACCTGCCAGGGCGAAGGATCGCCATGGTACCGCTGGCCTCCTGCCGTTTACCGGCCTTTTGGGTAACGGTTTGTTGGAAGTCCGCAGTGAAGCTTTTGGTCTGTTCAAGAAACTGGTTAAGTTGTTCAAGACCACCCGCAAAACAGGACCAACTAAGTGCAAATAAGAAGAAATAACGCATGGCGACAACAGATTGATAGGTAGAAGGGGGAGTCTAGCATGTAGCGCCTGTATGCCCGGTTAATGCATACGAATCGGTATGTGGTTGGCTGCGCAGCGGTGATCAGGGTTCATGTGCTGCTCGAAAGCCCCCGCAAGGGGACGCCGAACTGCTAGGGTGCTTCGCATCAAGAAGTTCGCAGCCTCATGTACAAAAGTACATTCCGGTTTCTGCGCTGCGCTTTATCCCGCTGACAGCTGCTCGCGACAGATCGCAAACAGATTCTTAGGCTATGTTGTCTCTAAATTGGTTTCGCACTGTGTGCACGGGCCGCGAACAGATGGCAAAAATAACAAAACCCCGCACGGGGCGGGGTTTTGTATGCGGCGAGTTGCGGCTTACTGCTCGACAGTTGCGTAGATTTGTACTTCCACGCGACGGTCTGGTGCATAGCAGGCAACCAGTTTCTTGCGGTTCTTGGCAACCTTCTTGCAATCAGCCGGCTGGGTGATTGGGCTTTCGGAACCCATACCCTTCGAGGTGATCATCTCGCCAGGTACACCTTTGTTGACCAGTTGCTGGCGAGCAGCCGCAGCACGCTCTTCAGACAACTTCTTGTTGGCAGCGGCTTTACCGATGCGGTCGGTATGGCCTTCAACTTCGATCTTGGTCTTGGCTGGGTCGTATTTGCGTTCCAGCAACACGTTGGCGACAGCGTTCAGCGCGTCAACACCTTCCTTCTTCAGCGTGCTCTTGCCGAAGTCGAACAGTGCAGCGGCGTTCAGTGTCAGGGTTTCCAGCTTCTTAGGCGTAGACAGCTTCACAGGTGGTTGGACCGGTGGGTCGACAGCTACGGGTGTAGGCAGCGGAGCAGCCTTCTTCGGCACCAAGTCAGGATCACACTCCTCGGTAGCCTTGTCCTTGGTGAAGGAACTGGTGTGCCAGCACAAACCAAAGCCACTGCGAACAGCCGGCGAACGGGTATCTGTGGCGTAGCCATCATTTGCTGCAGATGCGGTGATGGCCGAGAAGCCCAGAACAGCCAGTACTGCTGACTGAACCAAGGTGCGTTTCATCTTGTGATGCATAGTTACTCTCCATTGGGTAGAGATCAGGAATCTGGTTTCTAACAAAGTTGTTGCTATTGCCACATCGGGCCCGAGTTTACTTGACGCTTTCAAGACGCCGCAATTAGGAGAATATGATAATTGCGTCTGAATTGGAGCCATGGGTTGCCGCGTGGTAAAATTTTTGCTTAATTCGCCTGCCTAGACGGTAAAAAATGACCGATTTACAACAATTTGCCAAAGAGACGATTCCGGTAAGCCTGGAAGAGGAAATGCGTCGCTCCTATCTCGACTATGCGATGAGCGTAATCGTGGGGCGCGCGTTACCGGATGTCCGTGATGGTTTGAAGCCGGTACACCGCCGGGTGTTGTTCGCCATGCAAGAGGCCAATAACGTCTGGAACAGGCCGTATGTGAAATGCGCCCGTATTGTCGGTGATGTGATGGGTAAATACCACCCACACGGCGATAGCGCAATCTACGACACGCTTGTCCGGATGGCGCAGGACTTCTCGCTGCGTTACACCCTGGTCGACGGGCAGGGTAATTTTGGCTCCATTGATGGTGACAACGCAGCTGCCATGCGTTACACCGAGTGCCGGATGGAGAAGATATCTGTTGAGTTGATGGCAGATATCGACAAAGAAACCGTTGACTTTGTTCCCAACTACGATGGCAAGGAATTGGAGCCATCGGTCCTGCCGACAAGGCTTCCCAACCTGTTGGTCAACGGTTCGACCGGTATTGCCGTCGGCATGGCGACCAATATTCCGCCGCATAACCTGGGCGAAGTCATCAATGGTGCGCTGGCTTTGTTGGCCAACAGCGAATTGAGCATTGACGAGCTGATCGAGTTGATTCCCGCGCCCGACTTTCCTACCGCAGGCATTATTTACGGGATTGCTGGTGTTCGTGAGGGCTATCGAACCGGGCGTGGCCGTGTGGTGATGCGGGCTCGCACCCATATCGAAGAAGTAAGCCGGGAAAAACAGGCCATCATTGTTGATGAATTGCCGTATCAGGTGAACAAGAAGAACCTGATAGAAAAGATCGCCGACTTGGTCCGTAACAAGCAGATTGAAGGCATTGCCGACCTGCGCGACGAATCCGACAAGTCGGGTATGCGCATCTATATCGAACTCAAGCGTAACGAATTGCCAGAGGTGGTGCTGAATCACCTTTACAAGCAGACTGAGTTGCAATCGAGTTTCGGTATGAACATGGTGGCGCTGGTCGATGGTCAGCCTCGCCTGCTCAACCTCAAGCAGATTTTGGAAGCCTTCCTGCGTCACCGCCGTGAAGTGGTGACCCGCCGGACGGTATTCGAGCTGAAAAAGGCACGAGACCGCGCGCATACCTTGGAAGGTCTGGCGGTCGCGCTATCCAACGTCGATGAAGTTATTGCGCTAATCAAGGCCGCTGCGACGCCGCCTGAAGCCAAGCTTACATTGATGTCGCGCGAATGGCGTTCGACTTTGGTGGAAGAGTTGCTGGCTCGTGTCGCCAGCCAAGAGGCTCGGCCGGAGTGGCTTTCGGAAGAGTTTGGCTTGAAAGCCAATGGCTATCGGCTGTCGGAAGCACAGGCCCAAGCCATCCTGGACATGCGTCTGCAACGCCTTACTGGCTTGGAGCAAGACAAGCTTGAGGCCGAATACCGTGAGATCATGGATAAGATTGTCGATCTGCTCGACATCCTGGCGCGGGCTGAGCGTATTACCGAAATCATCGTCAATGAGTTGAACGAGTTGAAGGTGCAATTCGGCGATGGTCGCAAGTCTGAAATCGTGCCGTTCGGTGAAGATATCAGCCTGGAAGACTTGATTACACCACAGGAAATGGTGGTGACCCTCTCGCACACCGGCTACATGAAAGCTCAGCCGCTTGATGAATACCGGGCGCAGAAGCGTGGTGGTCGTGGCAAGCAGGCGACGGCGACTAAGGATGATGATTTCATCGACAACCTGTTCGTCGCCAATACACATGACTATGTGCTGTGCTTCTCGTCACTGGGCCGGGTGTATTGGATGAAGGTTTACGATGTGCCGCAGGGTGGCCGTGCCTCCCGCGGACGTCCAATCGTTAACCTGTTGCCCTTGCAGGAAGGGGAGCGGATTAACGCCATCCTCCCGGTGAAGGCATTCACGGACGACCACTTCGTCTTCATGGCCACCCAGCGGGGTACGGTGAAGAAGACGCCGTTGTCAGCATTCTCCAACCCACGCAAGCTGGGCATTATTGCCGTCGCACTTGATGAAGGTGACCAGCTGGTTGGTGTAGCGGTCACTTCGGGTAATCATCAGATCATGCTGTTCTCCTCTGGCGGTAAGGCTGTGCGCTTTGACGAGAACGATGTTCGCCCGATGGGCCGCGATACCCGTGGTGTACGCGGTATGACACTGGCTGAAGGCCACGATGTGATTTCTCTATTGGTGGCTGATTCGGAAGAGTGGCAAGTATTGACCGCCAGCGATGGCGGCTATGGCAAACGTACCCAGATTTCTGAGTTCCGCCATACCAGCCGTGGCACTCAGGGGGTAATTGCCATGGATCTGACCGAAAAGACGGGCTTCAAGCTGGTAGCTGCGAGCCTTGTCACAGAAAGCGACGGGCTGATGCTGATTACGACCGGTGGCGTGCTGATCCGTACTACGGTGAAGGAAGTACGCGAAACAGGACGTAGTGCCCAAGGTGTACGCCTGATCAACCTGGATACCGGTGAGACCTTGTCCGGCATTGTGAAGGTGGCCGATACAGACGAAGAAGAAACCGAAGAGATGGACGGCGTGGAGGAGTTGGGCGATGCAGCTGGCGAGGAAGGTACCGCCGAAGTTGCCTGATTTTGTTCCAACCTGTTTGGAATCTGACAACGTTTAGCCCATATGGAGGTGGCGCTGTTCAGGACCTACGTATTGCAACGCGTGTTTAGGTTTTGTACAGCGCAGTATCTCTACTACCTTACTAAGTAAGGTGGTGTTGGTTGCGGATTCTGATTCTGGATAGGTTCCTAGGGCAGCCTGAGAGGGTTGCCCGGAGAAACGCTGAGATGCAGAATTTACCCCTGCCGGTTCTCAACCCGGCATTGTTTGACGATGTTGCGCGCTGGTTTTGCCAGATCCCGCATTCGGCCACGATTGGTCTTGAATTTGTGAATGGCGAGCGAAGCCGCGCTACCTTGCGCTTACCCTATAACACCGCACTGGTCGGCAACCCACGTACCGGGGTGCTGAATGGTGGGGTGATGACTTCACTGATCGACACCACGAGCGCCTTGGCGGTTTTCTCTATGCTGGAAAATCGCGAGGCGATCGCCACGCTTGATCTGCGCATCGATTATCTGCGCGGCGCTACGCCAGGTGAGACCGTGTATTGCACAGCTGAATGCTATCGGCTTGGGCGTCAGATCGCGTTTACACGCGCCACGGCATACCAGGAAGGTAATGATCAGCCGATTGCTTATGGCGTAGGTACCTTTATGCGCGAATCCAGCCAGGCTCAGCTTGGTTCGAAGCCAGGAGCGTAAAATGGTACAACTGGAATCCCTGCAGGCTGCCAAGGAATCGGGCAATTACGACGATGTGATTGAACAGATTCCCTACGCCAAATTATTGGGTGTGGTGATGCGTGAAGACGGCGAAGGGCAGCCTATTTTCGAGTTGCCTTTCAGCGATCACAATATCGGAAATGTCCATCTGCCCGCTTTGCATGGCGGGGCGATTGGCGGTTTCCTCGAAAATGCAGCGTTGTTGCATCTGGTATGGGCGCGCGAATCCAATGAGGTGCCGCGGACCATCGACTTTGCGCTCGACTTCCTACGCTCGGGTAAGCCGCAAAGCCTGTATGCACGTTGTGATATCACCAAACAAGGTAAGCGCGTCGCCAATGTAAGGATGACCGCGTGGCAGGAAGATGAACGTAAGCCGATTGCTGTGGCGCGCGCACATTTCCTGCTTTCCTGAAGGTATGCCAGCGGTGAAGCTGGATTGCCGTTCCAACCAAACTTCACCGTGTTTGTCTTGTCAGAACACTGTCTCACAACACTTTTTGGAGTGCTCATGTCACCTGTCTTCAATTTCAGCGCTGGCCCGGCTGTTTTGCCCAAGGAAGTGCTGCTTGAAGTGCAGCAGGAGCTGACGGACTGGCACGGTAGCGGCATGTCGGTGATGGAAATGAGTCACCGAGGCCGCGAATTCATGCAGATAGCTGCGGAGGCTGAGGAAGATCTGCGTGCTGTCATGGGTGTGCCCAGCAACCATCGCATCCTGTTCCTGCAAGGTGGGGCAACAACGCAGTTCGCCATGGTGCCGATGAATCTGCTGCGAGGCCGCAAGCATATTGATTTCATCGAGACAGGCCATTGGTCCAAGCTGGCGATGAAAGAAGCGCGCAAATTTGGCGAAGTGCAAGTGGCGGCCAGTGCAGAAGATCGCGGTTATACCTATGTGCCGGCAGAGGCCGAATGGCGGCTAGACCCTAATGCGGCATATGTGCACTACACATCCAACGAAACATTGGGTGGTGTGGAGTTTCCCTATGTGCCGACTACTGGCGATACGCCGCTGGTGTGCGATATGTCATCGAACTTCCTGTCGCGCCCGGTGGATGTCAGCAAGTTTGGTGTGATCTATGGCGGTGCGCAGAAGAATATCGGTCCAGCTGGCTTGACGATTGTTATCGTGCGCGAAGATCTGCTGGGCCAAACGCTGCCCGGTACACCCACCATGTTCGACTACAAGACCCAGGCGGAAGGGGATTCGATGTACAACACCCCGCCCACTTTTGCGATCTATGTCGCGGGTTTGGTGTTCAAGTGGATACAGCGCCAGGGTGGATTGAAGGCGATTGAGCAACGCAATATCGAAAAAGCGGCGCTGCTGTACGAGACCATTGATACGTCGGACGGCTTCTACCATTGCCCAGTGGAAAAGACTTTCCGTTCACGTATGAATGTGCCTTTCAAATTGACCGACCCTGGCTTGGATGAAGAGTTTATCAAGCAGGCCGGTGCACGGAATCTGCTGCAAATCAAAGGTCACCGGGTAACGGGCGGGATGAGGGCCAGTATTTACAACGCTATGCCGCTGGAAGGGGTGAAGGCGTTGACGGGGTTCATGCAGGAATTTGCCCGTAGCCGTGGTTGAGGTATCGCGAGCTAAGGCGAGACAAGGTGAAAACAACCGAGGAAGCGGAGTTTACTAATGATAAATGAGCATTCTGAGGATGTTTTTAACGCCATATTGCCGACGCACAGCAAACTTTAATAATCCGGTTTTAAGAACCTGTTTACGATCTGTAGCGAGCAGCTGTCAGCAGGGCGCAGAGCAGCACATAAGCCCTGATCACAGCTGCGCAGTAAGATCGTGAGCTAGGTTCATAGAAAGACGCCACACAGAATGTGTGGCGTCTTTCTTTGGCAAACAGTACCACCGAAGTACATTGGAACTGTAACTATGCATGTACAGCCTGTTGGCACACAGTAGACACCTAGCCTGGAGTCTTCTACATGTCCCCCATTACCCGTGTTCTGCTTTGTGCCGGCCTTATCGTTTCGCTCTCAATGGGCATCCGCCATGGCTTTGGGTTTTTCCTGCAGCCGATGACGGGCGAATTCGGGTGGACGCGTGAAGTATTTGCATTTGCGCTGGGCTTCCAGAATCTGATCTGGGGTTTGGCACAGCCCTTTACCGGTGCACTGGCTGACCGCTGGGGTGCAACAAAAGTACTGGTGGTCGGGGCGGTTTTCTACGCAATCGGTTTGGCGTTGATGACGGTGTCCAGCACAGGCTTGATGTTCTCAGGCTCCGCGGGGCTACTACTGGGTATCGCGCTTTCGGGCACCACTTACAGCATTGTGTTTGGCGTAATCGGCCGTACTGTCCCCGAGAGCCAGCGCTCGCAAGCGTTGGGTATTGCTTCGGCCGCCGGCAGTTTTGGTCAGTTCCTCATGGTGCCGGTTGAACAGCAGCTGATTTCAGGCGTCGGGTGGATCAATGCATTGCTTATTCTGGCCGCAATGTCGTTGCTTATCATCCCGGCATCGGTTGGTTTGAAAGAAGCACCGGCCATACCGCATGCACCGGGCAGCCAGAGTGTTTGGGCGGCCGCGGCGGAGGCATTCCGTTACCCGAGTTTCCAGATGTTGATGGCCGGCTACTTTGTGTGCGGTTTTCAGGTGGTCTTCATCGGCGTCCATCTTCCTGCATACTTGAAAGACTTCGGCCTCCCTCCCAGTGTGGCGGCAGGGGCCTTGGCGTTGATCGGCCTCTTCAATGTTTTTGGCACCTATACGGCAGGGCAACTCGGTGCACGGGTTACCAAGAAGTATCTGCTTTCCTCGATTTATCTGGTCCGGGCGATTGCAATAGCCTTGTTCGTGGCGGCGCCACTGACGCAGTGGAGCGTATGGATATTCGCGGCTGTAATGGGGTTTGTCTGGCTATCCACTGTGCCGCTGACCAATGGTGTGATTGCAACGATTTTTGGCGTCAAGCACCTGGGCATGCTGTCCGGCTTTGTTTTCTTTTCTCATCAGATAGGCAGCTTTCTTGGTGTGTGGCTTGGTGGCTGGCTGTATGACCATACCGGGTCGTACAACGTGGTCTGGTATATCTCGATCGTTCTGGGTGTGCTGGCCGCGATTATCAACTGGCCAATACGCGAACAGGCGATAGAGCGCGGCCCTATGTTGTCCCTGGCAAAATGAAGCGTCGTGCGATCACTGCCGTATTGGTGGTGGCAGTACTTGCCATGGTTTTTCTTGCGTATCTAAGGCCGGAAGCTCAGGTTGTATTGGCCAATTTGTGGGCGCTTTGCAGCTAGTATTGATGGGTAGGTTGGTGGGGGTCGTAAGGCTTTGGCATGGTTGACAGTGTCATTTGCTTGGGCAAAACCCTTCTAAAAGAGGGTATACATGCCATGCTATTCTCGTTATCTCTCGCGCCGAAATTCATAGCAGGCGCATAGCAAAAGCGGGGCAGTATGTCTGACGAAACTCTCAAATCCCATCGCGATGCCATCGATGTGCTGGATGTCGAAATTCTCAAACTTCTCAATGACCGTGCAGACCATGCGCGTTCGATAGGCGAGCTGAAAGGCGGAGGGCTGGTCTACCGGCCTGAGCGTGAAGCCCAGGTGCTGGCGCGCATCAAACAGCTTAATGCAGGGCCGCTGACGGATGAGTCGGTCGCGAAGCTTTTTCGCGAAATCATGTCGGCCTGCCTTAGCATTGAACGCCCCCTGACGATCACCTATCTGGGGCCGGAAGGTACGTTCAGCCAGTCTGCCGCCATCAAGCATTTTGGCCATGCTGCGGTAACGCACCCATGTGCATCGATCGACGAAGCATTCCGCGTCGTGGAAGCGCGTTCGGCGGATTATGTGGTTGCGCCGGTGGAGAATTCCACAGAAGGGGCTGTCGGCCGTACGCTGGACCTGATGGTGAATACCCCGCTCAAGGTCTGTGGCGAGGTGGAGCTGCGCATCCATCACCACCTGTTGCGGCGTGAAGAAGGGATGACAGGTATCCGCCGTGTGTATTCACACGCTCAGAGTCTGGCCCAGTGCCATGAGTGGTTGAATGACAACCTGCCGGTAGAGGTCGAGCGCGTATCGGTTTCGTCCAACGCAGAAGCAGCCCGACTGGCCAGCCTGGATGCCAGTTGTGCAGCGATTGCGGGCGATGCGGCGGCCGAACGCTTCGGTTTGATCAAGCTGTCGGAAAATATCGAAGACGAGCCCAACAATACAACGCGTTTCCTGGTGTTGGGTTACCACGAGACCACACCAAGCGGTCGCGACAAGACCAGCCTTGTCATGTCTGCCCAGAATCAGCCAGGGGCAGTGCACCAGCTGCTTTCGCCGTTGGCGGAGAATGGTGTGTCGATGACCAAGTTCGAGTCACGTCCTTCCCGTACCGGGTTGTGGGAATACGTGTTCTTTGTGGATATTGAAGGCCATGCTGCGGAAGAAAATGTCTTGAACACCTTGCGGGCATTGCGTGAGCGGGCGGCGTTTGTGAAGGTGTTAGGGGCCTATCCAGTGGCAGTACTTTAAGTAACCTGGCGATCCTACTGCGCAACCGTGATCAGGGCTTATGTGCTGCTCGAAAGCCTCATGTACAAAAGTACATTCCGGTTTCTGTGCTGCTCTGCGCCCTGCTGACGGTTGCTCGTGACAGATCGCGGGGTCTAACGAACGGGGTTACGATCTATTACGAATCAGCGATACAGCGTTGAAAACGCCCTCGGCATGCTCATTTACTCTATGTAAACTCCGCTTCCTCGGGCGTTTTCTTAGCTCGCGAGCCTTTGAGCAGGTCCTTGAGCCCCGGCTATCTTACTGCGCAACTTAATTTTGTATATGCAGCCTTTTGGGCCGCTTTTGCTTTGTCTTGCGTGGATGTGCAGCAGATTTTGAACAGCTTTTAGCGGAGATGGATTCAAGCACTGGTAACCTATGCCGGTGTTTGTTGAGTAAATAACGGATTGGAACATGAAGTCGATTTGTGTTTTTTGTGGCTCTGCGTTCGGGCAACGTGTGGTTTATCAGGAAGCAGCGGCTGAATTGGGGCGTACCCTGGCCGGGCAGCAATTAAGTCTGGTTTGGGGCGGTGGCAGGGTAGGGCTGATGGGGGTGATTGCCGATGCTGTATTGGCGGCCCGTGGACAGACTGTCGGCGTGATTCCTGGCTTCATGGTTGAAAAGGAACTGGCTCATCCCGAATCTACCGAGCTGATCGAAGTCGACAGCATGCATACCCGCAAAGCCGTCATGGCAGAGCGTGCCGATGGCTTTATTGCACTGCCCGGTGGCTTTGGCACGCTGGATGAATTGTTTGAAATCCTGACCTGGGCTCAATTGCACATCCATGCCAAACCCATCGGCCTTTTGAATATCGCGGGTTATTTCGACCCTTTACTGGCCTGGATAAAACATGCGGAACAGGAAGGCTTTGTGCGCAGCAACCATATGAATATGTTCCATGTCGCAGATACGCCAGAGGCTTTGCTGGAAGCCATGCGTGCTCATCGAGCACCCGAAGGCGATTGGTCGACCAAAGTGTCGCTGGTGCGTGGCTAGTCGGTGGTTGAACAGGCTGACGATGTACTGGCAGAGCGCCTTTGCGCATCGGTTTACGCTAGCCCATGGTTGATGCAAGCCTTGCACGCAACAAGAGCGCTGAACCTGCCTGATTGGTGCATCGGCGCCGGTGTTATACGAAGGTTGGTGTGGGACCTGGCACATGGCCGTGAAGCATTGCCCCACACAGGTTCTGATATCGACTTGTGTTACTACGATACGGGTGACATAAGCCGAGAGCGTGACGTTGCACTGCAAGCCGAGCTGCAAAAGCAGTTGCCAATGTTAACGTGGGAAGTGGTCAATCAAGCTGGTGTCCATACTTGGTTTCGTGACAACGACCCAGCAATTTCACCCTTTACCAGCCTGACTCAGGCAATCGCCAGCTGGCCGGAGACAGCCACTGCGGTGGCGGTGCGGCTGGATGCAGACAACCAGCTTCATGTTATTGCCCCATATGGGTTGACCGATTTGTTTGGTTTATGGATACGGCCAAACCCAGGCTGCAACTTGGCAACCTTCCACAAGCGGGTAGTGGAAAAACAGTATGCGGCGCACTGGCCGCTGGTCAAAGTAGAAATGGCTTGAGGGGGTATTTCCCTCAAGCCATTATTAGTACCTGATTACGATCTTACTGCGCTGCAATCTTGGAACCTGTTTACGATCTGTCGCGAGCGACCGTCAGCAGAGTGAAGCGCAGTACAGAAACCGGAATGTACTTTTGTACATGAGGCTTTCGAGCAGCACATGAGCTCTGATCACGGTCGCGCAGTAAGATCGTTGACAAGGTTTTCATTGAAGCTTGAACTGCTCCATCGACTGTTGCAGTGCTTCCGCCACGTTGGCGAGCTCCTGCGCGGCTTGTGAGACGCTGCTGACGGTGGCGCGGTTTTCTTCGGACATCTGGGCAATCGCCTCGACACGCTTCGCCAGATCGGTACTGGAATGGCTCTGTTCGCGTGTAGAGGAGGCGATGCCGCCAATGGCCTGCACGACTTCTCCTGCGCTGGCCTCCACCCCGCTGATGGTGTTGGATGCACGCTCGGACGCCGCCACCACATTCCCGACCACGTTGCGACTTGTTTGCATGCTTTCAACTGCAGCCTTCGCGCCGGTTTGAATCGTGCCGATCATCTTGGTGATTTCGGAAGCCGAGCTGGTGGTGCGTTCCGCCAGTTTCCGCACTTCATCGGCCACCACAGCAAAGCCACGGCCTTGTTCACCCGCACGGGCGGCTTCGATGGCGGCATTTAGCGCCAGCAGATTGGTCTGGTCGGCCACATCCTTGATTACAGTAGCGATGGAACCGATCTGTACAGCCTGATTCGAGAGCGATTCCAGGTCGTTGGCCGACTGCGCCACGCTGTCGTTAACCTGCTTGACCAACAGGCTTGCACCCTGCACATCTTCATTACCTGCCTTGGCTTGTTTACCTGCACCGCATGCATGGTCGTTGGCGGTGGCTGCGTTTTGCGAGATATGGTCGATGCTGACGGTGAGTTCCTCAATGGCTGCTGCTGCACCAGACGTAGCTTCCACCTGCTGTTCGATACTGGCAACAACCTGTACGGTTGCGGCGGTCAATTCCTCGGCGGAGCTCGCGACAGTCTGGGCCGACTGCACGATGCCGGTCATCGTGGTTCTCAGCTGGGTTTGCATGCCTGACAGCGATTTCATCATGCCGGCGATTTCGTCTTTGCCATTGACTTCGATATGGCCAGAGAAGTCACCACTGCCAATCTTGCTTAAAGCGGTGGAACCCTTACGTAAGGCGGCCACAATGCCATTTTGCACAACTAGGCCCAATGACATGAGCACGATGGCCGCAAGGACGATGCTAATGATGATGAATTGCCGTGCGCTCTCGTAGGTGGCGGATGCATTGGCAATGGACTTCTCGGCAAGTCCCTGATTGATATTGACCAGCTCAGATAGGGCATCATCAGCTACCTGGAACTTTGGTCGGCACTCAGCTGCCATCATTTTGGAAGCCTCAAACTTCTTTACATGATCGCCGGTATCGGACTTGCTGAGTTCAATCACTTTCTTACAGGATTCTTCCATCGCTGCCCAGGCAGCATCAAAGCGACGCAGCGCATCAGTCTCAGGAGGGGTCAGAGTGGTTTTACGGTAGAGGTCTACCAGTCGGTTCATTTCCGCAGCTTGCTTCTGTCGCAAACCTGCTATCTCATCGTATTTCGCTTGTTCGAATTCAGAAAGATGGCGGTAATCACTGCGGCTGACATAAATAGCGTATTGGTTCGCTATGGCAAGCCATTGAATTGGCTGGAGCGCATTTTTATACATGTCAACAGTCAAATCGTTCATCTGCGATGTACGCTGACTGCCGACAATACCAACGATCAGCATCATCGCCATGCCAAGTAGAATGATTCCGAAGATCTTGGCCTTGATGCTGAACTGCTCAAGTACAGATTGCATAGCTGCGCTCCATCTAGCTTTGATATTGGGCAGAATGTTTAGGACTGTCGTTAGACAATCTAGACAATTCTTGGGGAAATTGCCCAATACTCATGCAACGGCAATGCAGTGAATCGTTTTTAGTTGCTCGGATCATTGAGGATTAAGGGCTTACAGCGGGTTTTGCGCAGCTTCGGATTTGGTTGCGTCCCTATTCGGCACGTTACACGATCTGGTGATCTTGACAGGCAGGCGGCATGCTAAGCTGCGCGCCTTTTCCCAGCCCGAATCTTCAACCCTATGTTGCATTCGCCCCTGTTAGATTTGAATACACGCAAGGCATTGCTGTTTGCGCTGGTGGCCGAACGGCTTGCGGTTTATTACGAGCACAATGTGTGGATGACAGCGTCGCAGAGCGAAAGTCTGGCCGGCCAGTGGCTGAAGCAGGCGAAGCTTGTGTTGCCGGTGAATGAACTACGTTGCTTTTCTACGTTATCAGGCCAGTTGGCGCGCCAAATGACCAGCAGCTTGTCCCGTGAGGCTGGGTTGTATGCGGTACACGAAATGACGGAAGCGCGAGATCCGAGATATCAGTCTGCATTTGCCCTTGATATGCAGGCTGAATGTGAGAGACTGCTGCGTGAGCATCTGCTAGTGTGAATTAGCTTAGCTTTGAGACTAAGCGCCAAGCGCCGGGAATCTGTTCTATTACCGTGTATTTTTCGCTGCAATCCTTCGATCTTTTCCTAAGAATTTCATCTTTATCGTGTTTAAAAATGATCGCTGAACGCAAATACAGATGATAAGGTGGTTATCAAGTTACTGATTAGTTGGGCAGAAAGTTGGCATTTGCCCTAAAATAAGGCTATGACGATGTTGTTGTCCAATCTTTGAAATTCCTCTGCATAAATGGAAAAAACGATGATGTATCGAGTGATCAGCTCCTGTGTATTGGTTGCCTTGCTACAAGGGGTGGCCCAGGCCGATTTGGTGGATGACGTCAAGTCGCGTGGCCAGTTAGTGGTTGGTACCAATGCCGATGCTCCACCTTTCGGTTTTCAGAATAAAGACAAAACCATTTCCGGTTATGACGTGGATATGGCGGCATTGGTCGCCAAAAAGCTGGGCGTGAAGTTTGTGGTACAGAATCTTGACCCTGCGGACCGGATCAATCTACTACGCACGAAAAAGGTAGACATGATTGCGTCGACCTTTACCAAGACCGTGGAGCGTGAGCGGCAGGTTGATTTTTCCGTTGGCTATTTCGTTTCCGGCCAGAAAGTGCTTGCTCGTAAGGGACGGTTTACCGATCTGGGTTCCTTGGGCAGCGGCACCATTGGTGTAGCGCGTGGTACAACGTCGGAATCGCAGTTCAAGCATCTTTTCCCGAAGGCGATGTTGGTATCGATGGATGACACCCATACTGCGCTTACCTTCCTGCAAAATGGCAAGGTCGATGGCGTGACTGCCGACGAGCCTGCCTTGGCCGGTCTGCAAGCTAAGATGCCTAACCGTGATCAATACGAAATTTCTGTGTTCTCACTGTCCACTGAAGCTTTCGGCATGGCTGTCCGCAAGGGTGAGACACGCTTTCTGAAATTGATTAATGAGGCTTTGGTCGAGTCCGAGCAAAACGGTGAGGCCGCCCGTATTTTCAATCGTTGGTTCGGACCTGAAACCCAAACCCCGCTGATCCGTATTTTCAGGATCACTGGAAGTTAAGTACTGGGTTATCTTTTATAGCCAGTGTTTATAAGAAAGCACCGACCAATAGTCGGTGCTTTTTTCTTGGCTGTACGGTATAGGTATAGCAATTGCTGAATTTTGATACGTGCCTGGGATAGTGTCTGGTACTGGGGCGCACAGTATTTTTGGCTTTTTTACCTTGTTGTGATCAGCGGTTTGCTACTTTTGCGCGCAACACAGCAGTGCTAAAGTCAGATTAGTTTCATCTTCCCCAAACGCCAGACAGGGATGCAATGACTAATACCAGACAATCGAGAGCCCGTTCATTGGGTGAGCCCGATACCGACGCAGCACTTCACCGCTTGATGACGGAAGCGCCATTAAGTGGAGAGCAGCACAGTAAGCGGCAAGCCAAGCGTGGCGACACACGACGTAAGATAGAAGACCACTTCCTCGACAAAGAGAGCCTTGATCTTTGGTGAGGGGTAGGCTTCACAGGGTGGCCGGCATGAGTGGTTTATCCCTTGGTGGTACGTGTCCGTGAGATGCTTCAGTACTTGCGCGTGAACTTGGCAGTCGACGACCGCGTCCTGTGGTCGGTGGGTGTTCGTGATCCTCAACCATTCCTCTTGTGCGGCCTTTATGCCAGAAACGTAGCAATTTGCCTGTTGATGGCAGGGGAGGGTGCGTATTGTCCGCTTTAATTATTGTTGCAATCCCATGGGCCTTGCTTGAGTTACTGGAAGAGAGAATGGCATGAGGTGGACCGATGGACGCAAGTCGCTTACGAAGTTGGTGGGCGGTTTGTTTTGCCTATTTTTGAGCATCGATCACCTGCGCGCTGAGCCGGTCAAATGGCTGGGAGACATCGATGCGAGCGCCCGTTTCGCTGCAGGAAGTTCGCGCGAAGTGGCCTGGGAGCTGGATACTGAGTTGGAACGGCGTGCCGGTACGCAGCGTACTACCTTGCAGGTGGAGGTGAGGCATGAAAATGAGAGTACTGCGGGTACCCCTTTGAGGCGGGTGAAGGACCGTTATCTGATATCGCCCAAATTTGAATGGTGGGATGCGCCTGAGCGGCACTTTGTGTTTCTTGACCCAGAATATAAGGCAGACCAGCTGAGTTCCACACAGAGCCGTGCCTCGTGGACAGCGGGTGTGGGCGTCGGTGGGATGAAGGTTGGGGCTGGTGAGTTGCGTTTTGAAACGGGGTTGGGCATGCGCCAGTCCAATTATCGTGACGGTACGCGAAAGCGTGCGCCATTATGGGTGGTACGGAATCGATTGGACTATCCGTTGACGGATGCACTCGATGCCTTTCAGACCCTTCAATTGGAGCGAAGTGGGCGTGAGGAGCGGATTGAGGCCGAGGTGGGCCTTAAGCAAGCCCTGAGTGAACACCTGTCGCTACGTGCCCGGCTAACGCTGACTTATAGCCGGCCGATAGATGCGACGGAACGCCATCTGGATACGGAGAGTCGGTTGTCGTTGGGTTACACCTTCTGAGAGCCTGATTGAAGCTTGCTGTGCGTCAGCGATATTGCGTTGGCGCTATTGGTAGATGATTTTCAATCCCGACCCTACTTGGCTTGCATCCAGATAGGTAATCGAGCCCGGAGCGCTGACTACTTGGCCGCGGGCTTCGTTGAGCGACGAGAATTCCCGTGGGGGCTGACCTTCCCCTGTAAACAGTAACTTTGCCCAGGCTGCGCGCATCTGGTTACCGGACCTCCCCAGCACCTGTTGGTAGAACTGTTCGCGATTGGCTTCAACATATTCGATTGGAGTCAGCATTACACCGTTCACGATGCGCGTACGGCCGGAAAAGACTTCCGCCAGTTGCGCACGTGAAAGACGCGAAATCGGGGAGTCCGCCGCGATGACGACAACTGTCTCCGCCTGCACACCCAGACAGCAGAGAATGAAAAGGCAGAGTGGGAACCATCGGCTCATGAATGTCCCTTCCCCTAAAAGATGAAGTCTGCCGTGATGCTGTAGACCCGTACTTTGCCGTCATAAGGCAGCAAAGAGCCATCCGGTGCGTTCCTTCGTACATAGAAGCCGGTGTAGGACGCCTGCGGGTACTTGTGTTTGATCTGGTCGATCTGGACTTTCAACGCAAGATTCCGGTACGCATCCCAACGCAAGCCGATCAGATTCCGGTTTGCTGCCTGCGGAAATAGCAGCGACCGCGATACTGTATTGGCAAGGGTATCCGCACTGGCCTGTAGTGCAGGATCGCTGACGGTGAATTGAACGGGGAGCTGGCGGTTGGTCGACTCCACCTTATTGAATCCGATATAGGGAGTGAAGTTATTGATGCGGTAGCCGAACTGGGTCACGAACGAGCGGGCATCGCTGATAAAGGTATTGACCTTGCGGGTTGCATATTCCGCAAGCAGATTCCAATTTCCGTCATCGTAGTTGAGCGAGACAACGTTGAATGTGCCCCCCCAATTGGTAATCAGGCGATTGACGCGGGGAATAAGATCGGCACATGGCGCATTGGTACAGTATGGGGCGATGGCATTGAGATTGGGCAACAAGGCGTTGATTGCGGTGACGTAGCTGCCGCCGGTTGCACGTGCGTCATCCAACTTGGTGAAGGCATACCGTAGTGTCCAATCGTTGATGGCGTAACTGACAGCCGTACCGTAGATCTTGTCGACGTCGTAGGCCAGAAAGGGGAGCTTATAGCGTGTACGACCGGCAAAGGTTTGCAACCGGACTTCACCATCCCACAGGCTGTGCCGGTACCGGATATCCGCTCCATCGTGCCCAACCATTGGATAAATGCCGATGGTTTCGAGTGGTGCACGCGCACTGAGTTGCGCGTAGCCGACTTCACGGGATTCGGAGCTACTGGTGACCGGGGTGACCATGCGGCCCGCGCGTAGGCGCCAGGAAGGGTTAATCTCCCAGGCTGCATTGGCCCATTCCACGGTGGGTGCGAAGTTGCCTTTCTCACGTTGTGTACCGACAACCTGTACCACGCCATGCCAATCTGCGCTGGGTGCAAGGTCCAGCTGAACCCCCAGACGGGATTCAGCGTCAAAGGCCCAGGTGTTGCTGTTTGTGCGTGCTTGAAAGCTGCGTTTGAAACCGATCGCCGCGTCATCAGTTCGGGTTGCCGCGATGCTGCCAAAACCGGAGAGTTGTATCTTGGGTTGATGGTCCGCCATTGCTGTAGGTAGAACAAGGCCGGTCAGGATAGGCAGATATAGAGCTGGGCGCATGGTGAGTCCCATCATTATTGCTGTAGATACTGGCTCAGTATTTGTTCGATCCGGCGTTCGTCCTGCAATCGGTTGAGTACAGGGTTCAAGCGTTGGATCAGCTGGCGTCCGTCAGGTGTATCGCTGGCGACGAGATGTAAACCAACAGTTGGCCGATCTGAAAGTGGCAACCGGGATATCTTGGCGGATCTTGCCAAATCCCCGGTTTGTTTATCGATCAGATAAAGGCCTGCGACAATCTCACGGAATTCGAGCATGCCGTCGCACCGGCCAAGCAAAAGTTTCTGTATCAGCTCAGGGTATAGATTCGTACCGGTATCGACCTGTCGGCTGGTAATACCGAAGTCTTCGTAACTTAGGCCGCGCAGACCACATAACTGAAGCTGGTTCAAGTCATTAGGAGTGGGTTTGCTAGGGAGCTTGGCAGCAGCTTTGCGCAGGACATACAGTTCAGGATGCAACTTGAAGTAGGCTTCTGAACCCACCAGGCCGGCTTGCTTGGTGATGCCGCTACTCATATTCAAACCCAACGCATGGTGGCCGTGTTTGACGTCTTCGATGCAGCGTGCCTGAGGCTCTGCCTCAAGTTGCACAGTAAGGCCCAGCTGCTTGGCCACTTCCGTTAATACATCGATGCCCAGACCGGCCAGCTCACCTGTTTTGGGAGATGTGAATACGAAGGGGGCTTGTTCCTGCCGACCTACACAGACGGAGAGTTCCGACGCTAAGCTGACTGAGGCTATCGTCGAAAGAAGAAGTTGGGCGATCCAACGAAAAGGGTATTGGTGATCAGGACTGACAGCATAGTAAGCCATGAATTGATGAGCTCATCTTATTCTGCGTTTTCTATACCCTGTAAAGATCAGGGCGACCTCCTCAGTGCAGCGACCACGCTTGTCACGTGGTACCGCAAGCCTAAGCATAGTGCATCGAACCGAATTGGCGAGGAAACCAAGTGTGTGGATAAGTAGACCGATAAGCGGTGCATTAAGGCAAGAAGGCCGGTTACTGATATAGTCTCATATTGCATTGTCATATTCATTGTTCGGGAAATCATGTTCTGCCGCCTTTTTATCCACCACCAGCTTGCTCAGCCACTACTTTGCGGGGTTCAAGCATGAAGCTCATCCAACGTTTCAATACGGCTGTCCGTAAATTCTTTCGCCAGCCTGTTACCCTTACCAGTCCCATCGTGCTTGTGCCGCCTCCTACGGAAAAAGGCGATCAGGGTCCACAAATTTTCACCAAGGAAGCGATTCAGGAGATGCCGGACTTTGCCGGCTTACCCTTGGAGGCTATCGAGGTAGTGCAGTCGCCGGCCGCTATTTCCGCTGCCTGTGCGGACATGCGTAAGGCGGGCATGGTTGGGTTCGATACCGAGTCGAAGCCCAGCTTTGATAAGGGTGCTCCTTCTCTTGGGCCACATCTTATTCAGCTGAGTACTGCAACAAGGGCTTATCTTTTCCCCATACAGGGAAAAACGCTGCCTGCGCCTTTGCAGGAACTATTGACTTCGCCGGATATACGCAAGATTGGTTTTGACCTGCGCTCCGACATTGCGCTGTTGGCCAACAACTTCAAGGTGCAATGTCAGGGTATCGATGACTTGGCAGGCCGTTTCCGTAAGGCGGGTTATCGCAATACGATAGGCGCGGTACAGGCCGTGGCGTTGACGTTCGGCCAGCATTACCGCAAGTCCAAGAGTGCGAAGATGTCGAATTGGGCCTCGCCCACGCTGAGCGTAAGCCAACGGCGCTATGCAGCAAATGACGCCTATGTTGCTCTGCGGGTCTATCTTGCGCTGAAAGCGGCACAAAGCAACGGTAGCGGTGCTTAAAGGGTGTCATTTTAAGCAGTTGTACAGCATGGTTTGACATGGTGATGCGAGCTGATCGCTCCGCTGTTTGACAGATATTTTGCTGACTTGAATTGGTATTCAAGACGGCTATCGGTTTTTGCTGTTGCCAGGTAAAGCGTCTTAAGGCGCGGGCTACGCTAAAATCGCAATTGGATGTCAAAGGAAAAGCCATGATGGAGTCTGTCAGTCTTGTTTGGGTCTCGAATAGCATCGAGTGGGAAGATGTGCGTTTGGATGCTCGGCACGTGTCGTATGAAGGTGATGTGCTCCGAGTAAACTATGTGGGGCAGACCGACGACGAGGGCCACTATGAAGGCGAGTTCGAGCTCGCATTACACGAAGGTCTGCAGGGACTGGAGGGGGAGTACACTGTCTACCCACCAAAGGGAGCAAGTGAGCAGTTTGCCCAGGTGGTGACGTTTGGCCTGACAGGCCAAATCAAACTGCAGCCAGAGGGGTATTACGCTTTTGTCGGCATATGGGATGAAAGCGGTATGGCCAACGAGTTCAAAGTTGCTCCTTTGCAGATGTCGGGCCAAGCAGTACCAAAATCTGTTGTCTCTGTACCGAATACGCCAGCATCTACCGATGTATTAAGTCGATTTGAAAGCAGCCTTGCGGCTTATGAATTGTTGTTGGTTGGCGTTACGGGCTTGGCGAGTTTGCAACCGCGGTTCGATGGATTGAAGGATCTGCTGGCGACAGTGCGCCAGCGTCAGTCAGACGATGCAATCTCATCCGAAGCGTTGACTGACTATCTGCGTGAAGAAGCCTCGGCAGCGTTGGAATCCCTGTTGGATGAGCCCATCACGCTGCCCGGCGGTACGCCGGCGGATATACGCCGCGTGGTCGACAATCTGGCGGAAGCACTGCGCCAATATGGCTACCCGGTCTGCGCGAGTTGGCTGGGTTTGGATGACCAGACAGCGCATTGAGTGTGCACTCGGCCGGCGGTTGTGAGTACTGATACCTGTACAACCACCATTGGCCGGCTGTATTTACGCTAGCTCAAATGGTTTAGCAAGTCTGGGCCAAATACCTCGCGGTGGATTCGTGCCGGGCTGACACCCGCTGTCAGCAAGCCTTGCCACTGCTGTTGCATGAATCCTATTGGCCCGCAGAGATAGAAATCCCCTTTCAGTGTGTTTTCATCCAGCATTGCATCCAATTGCATACGGCCTGCATAGTGATAGTGCTGGCCAATTTTGTCTGTACTTAAGGGAGCTTCATAGAAAATGGCTTCCCTTAGGTTTGGGTGCCTGATTCTGGCGATAGTGAGGTCCTCGAGCAGTGCATGGTTGCGTCGATGCTGTGTAGCATGGGCGAACAGCACAGGCCGTTTGGGGTGTCTGTCACTCAATGTATTTAAGACCGAAATCATGGGCGTGATGCCAATGCCTGCGGAAATCAATGAGATGGGTGTGTCGTTGTCCAATTTAGGTGCGAAGTCCCCGAATGCAACGCCTGCCATAAGCTGGTCGCCGGATTTGATATTTGCATGCAACCAGTTCGACACTTGCCCTTCTGGTGTGTCGTCTGTCGATGATTCGCGTTTGACGCTGATACGCCACCAGGGTTGATCGGGGGAGTCCGACATGCTGTATTGACGTAGCTGGCGTAACTCACCTAGTCGCACCGCAACGCTGACGTACTGGCCGGGTTCAAATGGACCGGGTGATCGGTTGTCCAGCGTCTGTAGATAAAAAGAGCGTACAGATTCGCTTTCCTGGCGTATCGCAATGACTTTCAGTGGTCGGAGTTCACCGGCCTTGGTACCAGCACTTTTATAGAGCTGTTTCTCTGTTTCGATCAGTTGCGCTGCGAGTAGGCCATAAGCTTCATCCCAGGCGGAGAGCAGGGCAGGTGTTGCAGCTTCGCCAAGTATGGTTTGGATAGCAGCGAGTAGATGCTGGCCGACAATAGGATAGTGCTCGGGTTTGATGCCGATAGAGGCGTGCTTGTGGGCGATGCGTGCCAGTACAGGTGCCAGTACTGCCGCATTATCGATATTGGCGGCGTAGGCAAATACGGCTGCAGCGAGGGATTGCTGCTGACTGCCATTGGCCTGATTACCCATATTGAAGATATGCTTGAGTTCCGGGTGGTTCTCGAAAAGTGTCCGGTAGAACTCCCGAGTTATCGTCACGCCATGTTCGCGCAAAACCGGTACGCTGGCATCGATATAGGGACGGGCTGTTGGCGACAGCATCGGTATTTCTCCTTTTGTGGTATTTTAAATGCAACATTTAGGGCAGGCTATTAGTTGGGACAGCGAGGGTAGCGACATCCTTATTGGATATGGACTTGGCGGCTTCTTCAACAGCCAGATGGAGCACATAGCCGATTTTCAATAGTCCTGGTCCAATCAACAGCATGAGGTGTCCACTGACCTGGACGGCAAGGAGTCGGTTGTCTGGTTGTATGTAGCCAAGGTAGAAACCACCCAGGCTGAGCAGAGCTGCCAACCATAAAAGATGTGAGGACAGGTGGCGAAAGAAGACGATGTGTGACATGGCGTACTCTCCGGTTCAACTAGGGTGGGCAGTAATAGGTAAAGAGGCAAAGGTACTGGGACGCGGGAAGTGCCCCAGTTCGTGCATGAGCCTTAGGGATTCACCGATGCGTTCAACGCGGGTAAGCCATGCTTCTGCCAGCTCGGCATCCAGCCGAGCGCGGACTGTTTGGCGGAATAGATCCAACCAATCGTTTAGTAACTCAGGCGTGAAACCGGCGGCAGCATGGCGCTCCGTTACGTTGTAGCGATAATCGAGGTAGCGCTTGCCACCGAGGGTAACCCACCAGAAGTGGCTGAGATGGCGCAAATGTTCAGGCCAGTCCGTTACCCTGCCAAAAGGGCCTGCCAGTGTCGGATGTTGGCGTACGGCGGTGTAGAAGGTTTCAACGACGCTTTCGACGTTCTTAAGTCCAATGGCTTCTGCAACAGCTTGCATATCAGTGCCTCGTAGCTTGTTGGCCAAGGAACTGGCGGTGCAGGGTGATGATGGCTTCACCGGTACGCCTGGCGCAGACATCCGCCAAGTTGAATTCGTCCATCTTGGAATAGAAAGCTTCCAGGCCGGCGTTCAACGCGCCTTTCAGCAGACACTGACCCCGTAAGGTACAAGGTGGCTCGTCGCAATTGATCAGTTCAGTGCTGCCTTCCAAACCACGCAATACCTGACCAAGCCGTAGATTCTCGGCCGATACCGCAAGTTGCAACCCACCTTTGCGACCGCGGATTGCAGTGACCCAGCCCAACTTACCCAGCTTGTTCACCACCTTAACCAAGTGGTTATGCGGGATATCAAACTGGTGGGCGATTTCGGCAATCGTCACCGGCAGGGTACGGTCTGCGTCGTTAAGGCTCAGATACATCAGCGTACGCAAGCCAAGGTCGGAAAAGCGGGTTAATTGCATGTGGGCTACTCATTAGAAGCACATCGCCATGATATTTAAGTTGCATTTTAAATGCAACTTAAATGTGGTCCGCATGACATATGCCGTGATTGATCGTGATCAAATTTTTAGAACCTGTTTACGAGCTGTCGCGAGCGGCTGTTAGCAGGGTGAAGCGCAGCACGGAAACCGGAATGTACTTCTGTACATGAGGCTGTGAACTTTTTGGTGCGAAAGCACCCTAGCAGTTCGGCGTCCCCCTTGCGGGGGCTTTCGAGCAGCACATAAATCCTGATCACTGCTGCGCAGTAGGACCGTAAGCCGGTTCTTAGAACCTGTCTATAGTCTGCTGCGCGTCAGCAATACGGCGTTAAAAACAGCCTCGGAATGCTCATTTACCACGCGTAAACTCCGCTTCCTCGGCTGTTTTCGCCTTGTCTTGCTTTAGCTCGCGAGACTTTGAACAGTCTCTAAGAACCTGTTCAAAGTCTCCGCAGAAGAAGAGTCAGAAAGGCAAACTGAATGAATTGCAAGCTGGTGTCGAGCTTGCGTTCACAGTTCTTCCACAATCGACGGCACTTCTCCAACCACGCAAA
>NZ_JBQXDJ010000042.1:0-38602 GCF_052601015.1 Chitinimonas violaceus
TTGCCGAACTGAGCTAGGAGCTCGGCGGGAATTGCCGGCAATTCCACCGGCTTGGCTTTCGGTTTGCGAGGCATACATTCTCCTTGGGAGCATGATATGCCTTGAACACGAAATTACTGACAGACCCCTCTTCCGGGACCGTATCAAGGATCTGAAGAGAACGTAGCTTATGTAACCGTTCTGCTTCGTTAGGAGGGATGGCAGGAACTTGCATCGATCACGCCCACAAGTTATTCATAACATTCATTGTAGTAGGTCAGAAAGCGAGCAATACCTCCTACTGAATACAAGTCGTTAATTGTGATTTTCAACCACATTAACCATAAGAACCTGTTCAAAGTCTTCTACGCGTCAGCGATACAGCGTTGAAAAAATCAGAAATGTGCACCCGTACGGCTCAAACAACCAGGGTGCACATTGTGTCACTACAGATCAGCTATCCCACTTCTTTACCAGTTTTTCCAATTCACCTTTCTTCTCCAGCTCAAGCAGCGCCTTATTAAACTTCTCTACAGTTTCCGCCGGCACATGTTTGCCAAACATCATGTAGAACATGGCGGAATCCATCACGGCAGGCAGTATCTTGAACTTTCCAGGATAGGCTTTGAGCTCACCCACAAAACCTGGGCTACGGTAGTAATAGAAACGACCGCGCTTGGCTTCGAGCTTGACCAGATTATCGACATTCGTCTTTCCGCCAGAGTCGATCACCAGTCCACCCACCGCCTCCAGGGTTTTCAATGCGCCACTACCAAAGTTGACCAGGATGACACCATCGGGCCCAAGCTTCTTCACATCGGCCCAGTTGCTTATCTTAACGTCATCATCTGCCCTTACCGCCAGCATCCATTTCACCGGAAACAACGCAGTCGCAGGGAACTGAAACTTGGCTTCACGTGTCTTGTTTTTCTGAAGGCCACAACCTGCATCAAGCTCGCCACTTTCCACGTTGGATTCGATGCGAGCCAAAGGTTGCCACTGCTGATCGCCAACAAATTTCAGGCTGGGGTCAACTTTTTCAACTGCCCTCATAATATCGACGCAGATGCCAACTGCTGCGCTGCCTTCCTTGATGTATTTGGGCTCGGAATCAATTTGTGCCGCTGTTTTGATTTCTGCATACGCCATCTGCAAAATAAGCACAGGCAGGCAAAGCGCCAGCCTGCTCAGCCAAGTAGTCATCGTAATTCCTTAATGATGTTGAACACGATAAATCATAGATGCTAAAAATCGTCTTTCTCGACCGCGCCAGCTTACCTGTCGCAATACGGCCACCTGTGTTACCCCACCACTGGATTGAGTTTGATGCAACCTCGCCGGAGGAAGTCGTTTCCCGGTGTGCCGAGGCCGATGTGGTCATCAGCAATAAAGTTGTTCTCAACGCTGCGGCTATCGCTGCCCTGCCCCAACTCAAGCTCGTAGCCATTGCCGCCACAGGCGTCAACAATGTCGACCTATCCGCAGCCCTTGCTCGCGACATCGCGGTTTGCAATATTCGTGGTTATGCCGACGCTACAGTTCCCGAACACGCACTGGCTTTGATGCTGGCTCTGCTGCGCAATCTGCCAGCCTACCAACGAGATATGGCCGTTGGAAAATGGCAGCAATCGCCCCACTTCTGCCATTTCGGTGCACCAATACGCGATCTGAACGGCCGTACATTGTTGATTATCGGCGCAGGTTCATTGGGACAAGGAACCGCCAAGCTCGCGCGCGCTTTTGGCATGCAGGTACTGTTTGCGGAGCACAAAGGCGCGAAAGCAGTGCGCGATGGCTATGTGGATTTCCAAACCGGGCTGGAGCAGGCCGATATTGTCAGCCTTCATTGCCCACTTACTGCCGAGACCAAGGGCCTGATCAGCACTGCTGAATTAGCTTGGATGAAGCACGATGCCGTACTGATCAACACCGCGCGTGGCGGCATTATCGATGAAGTGGCACTGCTAGCAGCGTTGCAGGCCGGCAAGCTGGGTGGTGCGGGCATCGACGTATTGCATGAAGAGCCACCTAGCCAGGGCAACCCTTTGCTGGAGGCTAATCTGCCCAATCTGATCATCACCCCGCACGTGGGCTGGGCAAGCTTCGAGGCGATGAGCCAGCTGGCTGAGCAATTAATTGGGAATATTGAGGCGTGGGCAGAGGGTACGCCACGCAATCTGCTTTAAAACCTATCTAAAGTCTGCTGCGCGTCAGTGATGCGGCGTTGAAAACACCCTCGGAATGCTCATTTACCATAAGTAAACTCCGCTTCCTCGGCTGTTTTCGCCTTGCCTCCCTCTAGCTCGCGAGACTTTGGACAAGTTCACGATCTTACTGCGCAGCCGTGATCAGGGCTTATGTGCCGCTCGGAATCCTCATGTACCTAAGTACATTCCAGTTTCTGTGCTGCTCAAAATCCCTACAAGAGGATATCAAACTGTTTCAACGCAGATAGCGCGTCATCATTTTGGTGACTTCGCCGCGTTGTGTCAGTTCTGCAACCCCTGTATCCAGCTGCTTACGTAGCTCCTCAGCGCCGGATTTGCGGCGACTGATAGCGAAATGAAACTGCATCGGCATCTCTTCCGGCAGTGACCGGCTGACCAACGAAGTGGCAAGCATTTGTGCCTGCAGCTGAGGGTCCAGCCGGTACATGCTCTCTATGATCTCTTTCTTGTCGATGAACAGATCACAACGGCCCGCGTTCAGCTTACGGATCAACGAGGCATAATCCTTCGAGCCAGTATCAACCGCACTGCTGTCGAGGCCATAACCATCGAAGCTATAGCCGAGCAAACCACAAACCTTATGACGGTTTAAATCATCCAAGTTAACGATATCGATGCCTTTAGGATGCAGCTTGGTCGAGAAAAAATAGACACTGTGAACCGTGTAATAAGGCTCTGTAATGAAATAGGGTGCCGGATTGACTTGAGCTGTAGGCACGTTAAGCACAATATCCAGCGAGCCAGCTTCAACCAACCGTAAACAACGCTGCCATGGCAATACAGAGATGGTGGCTGGCTCCAACCCCGAACGTTTCAATGCTGCTTGCAATACATCGACACCCAAGCCACCCACTTCTTGCTTGGCTGCGCTATTGGGTTTGAGAAAACCAAAAGGTGGATTTGGCACATCAGATATACAGCCCCTGATCTCAGCCTTGACCGGAACCTGCAACGCCAAGAGAAACAGTGGGGTCAGCCAACAACGCATTTTGTACTCATACCCGTTAGTTATCGCAAACTACTTTGAACCGGTTCACGATCTTACTGCGCAGCTGTGGCCAGAGCTTATGTGCTGCTCGAAAGCCTCATATACGAACGTACATTCCGGTTTCGGCGCTGCGCTTCACCCTACTGACGACTTCCGCAGAACTGTTCGTGAACAGACCCCCAGGACCATACTGCGTGCAAAAGGGCCGCGAAAGTCGGGAAAGCGCTCACACTCACTACAACTGGGGTTCCATCAGCATTAGGCCGCACATAGCAAACTACGTGCGTCTCTCATACACAATAAACCACCAGCAGTAAGCTGCTCACAGCAGAGCCAAATGGTGTAACTGGATAGCTAAATCGGGTTGTTCTATTTGAAAACGGCCTGGTTCAATCAGTAACTGGCAACCACCCTCACGCTACTGTCCACCTCACTTTTCTCGATATAACCGATGCTATTCGGATTGGTGGCGACGAAACCCTTTACCTCAGTACTATTCGCCAATTCTTTCGGTGCAATAGCCTTACCGGTGAACTGCATCCGGGCGCGATTCGCCCGCACGGCAGTTACACTTTTATTCAGGATTCGGGTGCTGAATTCCTCGCGCAGAGGGCCATCACGCAGTTCGACCGGGGTAACCAGCTTGCCATTGGGAAAGCTACTGCTCTTACCCAGGAAGAGCTGGACAATTTCATCTCGAGACAGTTTATCCACCCCCGCCTGAGGATGAACAATGATTGCGATATCGGCAGCCTGTACCGCGCCAATCAGACACCCAAGGAGGGCATAATGACGAATATGCATAATGCCCCCTTAGTAAATAAAGTCCACAACCAAGCTGTAGACTTTGACCGATTTGCCATTGGCAGGCGCCAATAACCAGCTGGTACGCCCTTTTTCGGTTTTGATGTAATCGAATTGAGCCTTCAGAGCGACATTGCGGTAGGCATCCCAGCGTGCACCAAGGCTGGTCGTATTTTGCGTCGCAACACCACTTAGGTTGCCAAGCGTCGTCTTGAGCCCTTCTAGTGCCTGATTGGGTGCAGGTAACATATCCGTGCTGTATATACCGCGGCCATTAACCGCTGCGTAGCTTACATAGGGCATGACTTTGCCAAAACGATGGCCCAATGTGGCATACCAGGCATGAGTGTTGCCAATGAAGCTATCCACCCGTCGCTGGGTCAGCTCCGTCTGAAATAGCCAGTTTGCATCTTCGTAGATCAGGCCCAGACCTGAAAACGTGGCCCGTTTGGCACGTGTTTCCAGAATATCAGCGGCCATACTCCAACTTTCCAAACCCGGTTGTTGCCCCACGCTGCGCATTGCATCAAACAAGCGCATAGTGTCAAGGTTAGCGCCGTCCATCGTTGTCTGCATATGGCCACCGCGAAACAGCCATGCACCATGTTCATAGCTTACATTCAAGCCATAAATCTTGCGTGAATCCACATCAAAGCCTGACCTTAGCTTGGCTGTGGTCTTACCGGCATAGGGCTGCAGCCGCAATGTACCGCCACCCCGGTTGAGGATCCAACTGGCATCAAGACCGTCGAAGTAGGATGTAGCAGCTTGCAAATAGACATCAATCGGTGGTCTGACCCAAGGTGAAGCGTAACCAACATTACGGGAATCGGAGATCAAGAACAGCGGCAATCCCATCCGACCGGCACGGAATGACCAAGCTTCATCAGCTTGATATTTGATATTCGCCCACTCCATCTCGGGCTTGAAATTACTCTCTCTATTCTTTTGCGCCAGCGCTTGCAGCGTAAGGCTAAGCGCGTCGTTCAGTCGGTAGTCCAGCTGGAGTGCAAAACATGAATCCACACTGAAATCAAAATCCTTGCGGGCACCGTTGCTCTGTCGCAATTCACGTACGAACTCACTCCCATCAGTATTGATCTTGACCGCCCCGATTGTTCCAAAACCAGACACGATCAGATCATCACCACCTGCCCAAACCTTGTTGAAACAGACCGATGCCAGAGCGACTGCCATTACTTTCCATTGCATCACACACATACTCCTGGCCTTTCAGCACCTTGTTTACGGTTTGGCTGAGCTCTGACTGACAATGCCTTCGCTCGTTTTCTGTAATTTGAAACGACGCAACTACCCCATTACAGCAGCCCTCTCCGAAGCTTAATTGTCTTTGCCGAAGGTATTGCACTGTCCAGGGGCACCGCTATCCATACCAACCTTGAACCAGTGCATACGTTGCTCGGAGCTGCCATGGGTAAAGGCATCGGGCACCACCTGCTGGTTGGCACCACGCATCAGGCTGTCATCACCCACAGCACTTGCGGCTTTGATGGCTTCCTCCATATCACCCGGTTCAAGCAAACCCGCTTTGGCGGCTGCATGCGCCCATACGCCGGCGTAGCAGTCGGCCTGTAGCTCCAACTTCACGCTGAGGGCATTACCCATGACTTTGCTGGCACGTTGCTGCGCTTCATGGACCTTGGTACTGGTACCCAACAGGTTCTGGATATGGTGCCCAACTTCGTGGGCAATAACATAGGCTCGTGCAAAATCCCCTTGTGCACCGAGTTTATTCTGCAAGGCTGTCAGGAAATCCAGGTCGATGAACAGACGGGAATCGCCAGGGCAGTAGAAAGGGCCGATCGCACTTTGCGAATAACCGCAGGCAGTATCCACACCACCCCGGAACAGTACCAAGCGTGGCGGTTGGTAGCGTTGACCTTCACGCTGGAAAAGCGCGCCCCACACATCTTCGGTGCTGGCCAGTACCTTGCTGGCAAAAATTTTCTCCGGGTCGCGCGCATTCTGTACCTGCGTGTGCCGAGGCGCAGTTTGCTGGACCAGCCCTTCCCCACCTTGAACAAGGCGGATGGCGGTTGAAAAATCCAGACCTGTGAAATAGCTGAGCCCACCCGCGATGATCAACCCGACGATGCCTAGCCGGCCGACGCCAAAACCACCACCGCCCCCGCTCTGGCCGCGTAGATCATCGACATTATCACTTTCACGTTGGTCATCCAGACGCATAGCTAACTCCTTTGGTCCTGTTCATCATCGACGACAGGCAACCACTCAACTGATGTATTCAACGGTAATGCATGGGAGAAATAATGTAATACCGGCAGGCGTAAGAACTTGTTCGCGCTCGAAAGGGCTGCAGCACCTAAACGGAGGTATATGAACTGTTAACGTGTTGCCGAGGCTATTGCAGCAGTGTACAAGCTCAACGCTCGACAGAGTGCGAGCAGACTCAAGGACCTGTTCAAAGCCTTCTGTGCGTCAGCAATATGATGCTGAACAGGTTCTGAAACGTATTAAGCACTACTGACATCAGGCTGTCAGCAGCTGACAAGCACACTAGGTGGCGAAAACCATTCCGGGCCCCCTATGTTGCACCCTTATCTAACTGCTGCGTCCCTTGTCGACCGGCGCATGCTGCAAGCCCGCGTAAAAAGTCCACATCAGCCATTCCGCCCGTTCCGCCAAGTCGAACTCGCGCAATTCCAGCCATTCGCGGATACAGCCAATCAAGAAACCATTCAGTGCAAACGCAGCCAGGTAGCAGTCAACATGGGCAGGGATCTGGCCCTTCTCCTGGGCAGCCCGCAAGATGGTGGCCAGCTGTTGCCGGCAGGTAGCAGCGCGCTCGGCCTCCTCGGCCATCACATCCGCCACCACATCGCTCAGCTCCGTCTTGAACAGCAGGATTTCAAACACGCGCATCGTGCTCGGGTCGCTAGCCACCCTGCTCAGGATGCGAGCTCCATCGCGGGCCATCTGCCCCAATGGGTCGTCGGTCGGATCGGCCAACTGGGCATCAAGCATGGCTTGCATCGGCAATGTCACGCGTTCGCACATGGCACTGAAGATATCGGTCTTGTTTTTGAAATGCCAATAGATCGCCCCACGCGTCATACCCGCATCACGCGCGATGTCGTCCAAAGTGGCGCGACTCACCCCTTTGTCATGGAAGACGCGTTCCGCCGCATCCAGCAACTGTTCGCGGGTTTCCGCTGCCTGTTCTTTCGTCTTTCTAGCCATTTTTCAATTTTATATTCCTGCCCTGGCATAAATATTAATAACCATAGCGTCAGCAGTGTTTACAAACATACGTGTATGTATCTAAAATCAGCGTCGAGGTCAAATCAGAGCAACTACTCAATGCTGCTCCGCTGACCGAAAAACCACGCTTTTCCATGGCCTGCTACCCAAATCATATGACCACGCCTGGTCTATGCTGGCCTTTTGGACGGCTCCCGTTTCCGGTCGCTTTTTCAGTTTGACTGCCCATTTTTTGAATCGCGAGGACCAAACAATATGCCCGCAGCTCGCTCTACCCAGTTCCACTCATACACCTTGCGCCTGGCCCCCGCACTGATTCTGGTCGGTCTTCTCGCCGCCTGTGGGAAGGACCAGCCCCACGGCGGTGGAGGCGGCATGCCGCCACCCATGGTGACTTATGAAGCCGTTACGGCACGTGATGTTCCTATCGACTTTGAGTATGTCGGCCAGGCAGCCGGCTCACGCGAAGTTGAAATCCGTGCCCGTGTGAACGGTATTGTCGACAAACGGCTTTACGAGGAAGGCGCCCGAGTCAAGGCCGGCCAAACTCTGTTCCGTATCGACCCAGCCCCATTTGCAGCTGCAGCCGCCGCAGCAGACGCCAATGTGGCAAGTGCCGACGCCGCGTTGAAGAAAGCCGAACGTGACTATGCCCGCCTCAAGCCGCTTATCGAGGCCAAGGCGGTCAGCCAGCAGGAATTCGACAATGCAGCGTCAGGGCTCGATATTGCGCGTGCAGCACTGAAGGCTGCCCAGGCTCAGGCCCGTAATACCAATATCGACCTTGGCTACACCGATGTGCGTGCACCAATCAGCGGTGTGGTTGGTCGCGCACTCAAGGTGGAAGGTGCACTAGCCAATGCCGCAGGTGACAGCCTCCTGGCCACCATGGCGCAGACCGACCCGATCCACGTCAATTTCGCCTTGTCCGAAGCCGACCGTGCCCATGTGCAAAGCGAAGTAGCCGCCGGTACCTTGAAATTGCCGGCAAGTGGCTACAGCGTGAAGCTCAAGACCAGCGACGGCCAATGGTTGAAGAACCCAGGCAAGCTCGACTTCAGCGACTACAAGGCCGATGAAACGACCGGCGCTTACGCCAGCCGTGCTGAGTTTTCCAATGCCGACAATTCCCTGACCCCCGGCCAGTTTGTACGTGTGCTATTGAGTGGTGCGCAACGGCCCAATGCCATTGCTGTACCGCAACGTGCAGTGCTCGATGGCCCGACCGGCAAGTTCGTCTACACGGTCGGTACCGGTAAGGATGGCAAACCTGCAGCAGTGCCCGCCCCAGTTGTTCCGGGCGAATGGGTACGGCTGGATGGCAAGGAACCTAATGGTTGGGTGATCAAGAAAGGTCTCAAGACAGGCGACAAGGTGATCGTGGATGGCATGGCCCGCATCTTCTTCCCCTTTGCGCCAGTGGTACCGATGACGGCTGAAGAAGCCGCCCAAGCTGCCGCCAAGCAAGCCGCCGGTACCGCCCCGGCTGCCAAGTAGTAATTACGGAGCAACGCATCTATGTTTTCACGCTTCTTTATCGACAGGCCCATCTTCGCCTTCGTGATCTCGATATTCATCGTGATCGCGGGTTTGGCGGCGATGCGTGCCCTGCCAATTGCGCAGTACCCTGAAATCGCCCCGCCGGTGGTGACCATCCGCGCCTTCTATCCAGGCGCGTCGGCCGAGACCATTGCCGAGACGGTGGCAGCACCCATCGAAAACGCCGTCACCGGTGTGGAAGGCATGATGTATATGTCCTCCACCTCTACATCGAATGGTGCGGTGGAAATCGCTATCACTTTCGAGATCGGTACTGATTCCGACCAGGCAGCGGTTAACGTCAACAATCGCGTCAAGCAAGCCGATGCACGTCTGCCCGAGGAAGTACGGCGACAGGGCGTATCGGTGGAAAAGGGTTCGTCCTCGTTCCTGCAGGTGCTGGCGTTCTACTCGCCTGAAAGTAAGTACACCGACCTTTACACTTCGAACTACATCACGCTCAACGTGTTGGATTCGATCAAGAAAATCCCAGGCACCACCGGTGTACAGATCTTTGGTGCGAAGGACTACGCCATGCGCGTTTGGCTCAAGCCGGACCGCATGAGCCAATTGAAGGTGACAGTACCGGAAGTAGCCGCCGCGCTGGCTGAGCAGAATGCCCAGTTCGCAGCGGGTAAGATCGGCCAGTCGCCCACCGGTGGCGGCCAGGAAATGGTTTACACCATTACCGCCAAAGGTCGTCTGAATTCCGAAGCCGAATTCGAAAACATCATCATCCGTTCCGACCCCAAAGGCAGTCAACTGCGCCTGAAGGACATCGCACGGGTGGAACTCGGCGCGAAAGACAACGACTTCAACGGTACCTACAACGGCAAACCTGCCGTGCTGATGGGTGTCTTCCTACAACCGGGTGCAAATGCGCTGGATGTGGGTAATGAGGTGAAGGCCACCATCTCCAAACTGTCCGAACGCTTCCCACAAGGCATGAGCTACGCCATTCCTTACGACACCACCCGCTTTGTGGAAGTGTCGATCCAGGAAGTGGTGAAGACCCTGGGCGAAGCGATGGTCCTGGTGTTCCTGGTGGTATTTCTGTTCCTGCAGAACTGGCGCGCGACGCTGATCCCGACTCTGGCTGTGCCTGTGTCGCTGATCGGTACCTTCGCCGGCCTGCACATGCTGGGCTACTCCATCAACACCCTTACCTTGTTCGGCATGGTATTGGCCATCGGTATCGTGGTGGACGATGCGATTGTGGTGCTCGAAAACGTCGAGCGCATCATGCACGAGGAACACCTCCCCGCGCGTGAAGCTGCCATCCGCGCCATGCAGGAAGTAACCGGACCGGTGGTTGCGATTGTGCTGGTGCTCTGCGCCGTGTTCGTGCCTATCGCATTCCTGGGTGGCCTGACTGGTGAGCTCTACCGCCAGTTCGCTGTCACGATCTCGATCGCCGTTGTGCTGTCAGGTATTGTGGCGCTGACCATGACACCCGCACTGTGCGTGTTGATGCTCAAGCGCGAACACAAGCAAACCGCCAAGTTCTTCCTGTGGTTCAACGACTGGTTCCACCGCATCACCGGCCACTACATCAAGGGTGTGACCTTCTTTATGAAGCGCTCCATCCTCGGTATCGTGCTGTTTGTCGGCATGGTGGCGGTGACAGCAGGTCTGTTCAAAATCACGCCAAGCTCGCTGGTGCCGGACGAAGACCAGGGTTACTACATCGGTGCGGTCTTCCTGCCTGATGGCGCATCGCTGGAACGTACTGACAAGGTTGTAGCTGAAGTCATCAAACAGATTCAGTCCAACCCTGCCAACGAACACGTCATGGCGTTCAGCGGCATGGACTTCATCGGTGGCGGCTTCAAGAACAACGCAGCGACCATCTTTGTTACCCAGAAGCATTGGGACGAACGTAACGTCAGTACCCAACAGCTGGTAGGTGAGCTGTTCATGAAAACCAGTACCATCAAGGAAGCCTTGGTACTGGCCTTCAACCCGCCCGCCATCTTCGGCTTGGGTAATACGGGTGGCTTCGAGGTTTATCTGCAGAACCGTGGTGAAGGTGGCACACGCAAGCTGGCTGAAGTCATGGGCCCATTGATTGGCGCATCACATGCCGACCCTGTGTTGGCCGGTGGGGGTGGCTTGCAAACCCTGTGGAAACCCAATGCGCCGCAGCTGTATGTAGATGTGGACCGCGACCGCGCCAAAGCGCTGGGTGTGCCCCTGAACGATGCCTTCAACACATTGGCCGGTACGCTGGGTACCTACTATGTGAACGACTTCAACAAGTATGGTCGTGCATGGCAGGTACTGATGAGCGCGGACAGCCAATACCGTAAGCGTCCTGAAGACATCGGCCGTCTGTTCGTCAAGAGCAATACCGGCAAGATGGTGCCGCTGTCGGCTTTCGCCAAGGTGGAATACAGCTCGGGTCCGGATACAGTGAATCGCTACAACAACTTGCCTGCTGTGAAGCTGTTGGGTAATGCCGGCCCTGGTTATTCGTCAGGCCAAGCGATTACCGCTTTCGAAAACCTGGCCAAGACCCTGCCTTCGGATGTGGACTTCGAATGGACCGGTTCTGCCTTCCAGGAGAAGAAAGTCAGCAGCGCTGCAGCGATTGCCCTCGTATTGGCCGCTATCATGGTGTTCCTGATTCTTGCCGCACAGTACGAAAAGTGGTCCCTGCCGTTCTCGGTGCTGCTCGCCATGCCATTCGGTATCTTCGGTGCGTTGGCGGCGGTGTACCTGCGTGGTTTCAACAATGACGTGTACTTCCAGATCGGTCTGGTGACCCTGCTCGGCCTTGCCGCCAAGAACGCCATCCTGATCGTGGAATTCGCGGTGATGAAGCACCATGAAGGCTACCCGGTGGCAGCCGCAGCTATCGAAGCAGCCCGCCTGCGCTTCCGTCCGATCATCATGACCTCGATGGCATTCATCCTGGGTGTGCTGCCGCTGGCGATCAGCCACGGTGCAGGTGCAGGCGCACGGACATCGGTAGGTACCGGTGTGGTTGGCGGCATGTTGGCAGCCACCTTCCTGGCCATCTTCTTCGTACCGCTGTTCTACAAGCTGATTACCGACCGTACCCTCAAGACGCCACCGGAGGAGTTGATCCCACCGAAGGCTGAAACCGAATACGGCATCGTTGAAGGAGAACATCACGATGGAAAGTAAACTGATGCGCCCTGCCCTGTTGGCGCTACTGGTGGCGGCAGGTCTGGCGGGTTGCGCCTCCTACACCCCACCGCCCAAGCTCGACCTGCCCACGCCGGAAGGCGTGACAGCACCGGCTGAGCTCGGGCAATGGTGGCAAAGCCTGAATGCTCCGGTTCTGAACGGGCTGATTGATGAGGCATTGCGGCATAACACCGATGTGCTGGTTGCCATGGAAAGCGTCGGCCAGTCACGCGCCACATTGCGCCAAGCCCAGGTAGCCCTGTTGCCTGATGTAAATGCCACGTTGAACGCCACACGGCGCAATCCAAGCGACCTTACCGGACAGCCGGGCAGGACGGGGGCAAGCACATCCTATACAGGTGGCTTGAGTGTGTCGTACGAGATCGACTTGTGGGGACGCGTCTGGAAAGCCAAAGACGCCGCGTTGGCGAACCTGCTGGCCAGCCAATACGCCCGTGAAGCCACTCGCAGCGCCGTAGCCGCGCAGACCGCGCGCAGTTACTTCACGCTGCTGGCTGCCGATGCAGAAATCGCATTGTTGACGCAGACGCTGAACACTCGAAACGAAGCCGTGTCCCTGGAGCAAAAACGCTTCAAGGCTGGGGCAATCGGCGAGTACGAACTGAAGCTATCAGAAGCGGAACAAGCAAGCATCGCGGCGGCCCTGCCACAAGTACTGGCTGCGCGCGAAAAAGCCGAAGCCGCATTGGCAGTACTGCTCGGCCGTAGCCCCAAGGAAATCATCGAAGGGCATATCGAACGCGGCAATGGTCTGACTGTATTGGCCGAAGCGCCGGAGATTCCCGCTGGCCTGCCAGCTGATCTGTTGACACGACGGCCTGATGTGCGCCGTGCCGAAGCCCAGCTGGCGGTTGCCGATGCCAGCCTTGCGGAAACGCGCAGGCGCTACTTCCCCAACCTGACCCTGACAGGGTTCCTGGGTGGTGAAAGTCCCTCGCTGAGCGATCTGTTCAATGCCCCGGCACGTACCTGGAACATCGCCGGCCAGCTTTTACAGCCCATCGTCGGTATGGCCAACATCGATGCCCAGGTAGAAGCAGCCAAAGCCAGTCGCAACCAGGCTGAACTTGCGTATGCCCAGGCAGCCCGATCGGCCTATGCCGATGTGCGTTCCGCTCTGGCCGCGCATAGTGCAGCGCGCGATACGCTGGTCGCCACCGAAACCCGCGTCAAAGCACAGACCAAGGTCAAGGAACTGGCTGATATCCGCTACAAAGCCGGTGTCAGCAGTTATCTGGATCAGCTGAATGCCGAACGCGACCGGCTGGGCGCAGAGCGCGATCGGGTCAGCGCCCTGCAAGGCCGCCTCAACGCCTTGGTGGATGTTTACCAATCGCTGGGTGGTGGTTGGCAACAACAGGATATCGCCAGCACCAAATAAGATGGCTGCCACTAACTCACCGTTTCAAACAGTGGGTTAGTGGGCGTTACAATTCAGGCTCAGATCATCGAGCCTGTTTTCTATCCGCCCCGCCGCAATCAATAAGGTAAGATCATCCTTACTTGTTCATCTACTGGTGAATGTCCCGCTCACAATCCACACCACCACCAAGGCATAAAATATGCGCGGGAACCACTCTACGCATTGAAGCTGAAAATGGTTGATTGCTGTCGTTTCCATATTAACGTGACGCCATAACATCTCCGACAAGGCGCCGCTGACTTCTCCAGTTTGCACAAATGGAATAAGAATGTCGTGATTCAGATACGGCACTCCCGCAAGCGCTTGTGACAGCGATGCACCCGATTGCATCTTGGTCAGGATATTGCCAAATGCAGGCTGCATAATGGGGTTGTCGATGCTTTCCACCGCAATTGGCAAGGCATCAAACATTGGCACACCCGCTTCGAGCAATAGCGCCAGACTTTCAAAAAAGTCCCTGGCTTTGCGCCGGACATGCAACACCGGCAAGCCCATCAGCATCTTACAAATCGCACTGCGCACCGGACTTGGCTCGCCCCGCTGCAGCCAAAACGACAATTTTTTCGCCAGAAATGCAAGGGCTGCCAAACCGAGCAAGACGGATAACATCTGCATAAATTAACCGGTGACGCTGATTGCCCCGGAGAACAACGCAGGTAAGGGTTGAATCAATAGTGCCGCAAACAGCATCAGTACCGGCATCGCCATGCGGGCGCGGATTTGTTGCATGTGCTGCACCTTGGTCACGTAGTTATCCCTCAAGCGGCGATAGGTAGGCGCCGGGCTGCCTGCCGCTAGCGCAACCTTGAGCAACGATGCTTCCAGGGGGGTAAACAACCCGTTGCGCTGGCCGGCAAAAGCAGGGTCAACACCCCGTGCCAGCATTTTGCGAGTGCTATCCAAGCGTACTTGGTAAGCGGGGGGTACTTGCAATAAGCCATATGCCTTCAAGGCTGGGACACCGGCCCGCTCCATCTCTGCCAAATTCAAAAACAACTCAGCGCGAACCCGATATGGCATGGGCGCATAAAACGCAGTGGTCATTGAATACGCCTTAATCAATATTTCGGCGATTGTAGCAACACCCTATGACATTAGAGATTGTTGGGTTGCATGGCCTTTGACAATGCCATGCAACCCGTTTCAATCCGCTAAAGATTTGCTCAACAGCTGCTGCGTGTCAGCGATACAGCGCCTGAGACAAATAGGCCTGATGGGCGCGCTCTGACTGAAGCGCTATTGATGGTTGTTTCAGAATGGGTATCGTGACTGCTGCGTCGACGTTTTCTTTCCGCAGGTCAGCCAGCAGGATAGGCTTGCCCTATAAAAACCGCCGGTTGATGAAACTGGCGGTTTTTTAATTTGGCATACACCGAAACCTATAGCAACGTAAGCAGCCCTCCTTCAGTCCGCGTGCAAAATTCATCCACCGGTGCCATCATCCATTTCGCTAAATTGCAGGCGATGTACCTTCCGCGTTGAAGTTCGCCGCCAATTTCGTAGAACCGTCTAACGTCTCGCGAGCTCGAGTCAGACGAAGCAAAAACAACCGAGGAAGCGCAGTTTACGATCGGTAAATAAACATTCTGAGGGTGTTTTCAACGCCGTATTGCTGATACACAGCAGACTTAAGACAGGTTCTGAACGACAACTCGCCACTGGAAGGAAAACGTGAGTATCCGCGTTTAGCAATCAAACTCATGTTGTGACAACGTTACCCATTACATTAACGAAAGTACTTTTCCGATGCGCCTTCTTATTGCCTTTATCCTGCCCTGGCTGACGTTCTTCACGATTGGAAAGCCAATTTCCGGCATCATCTGCCTGATACTGCAATTAACCCTTATTGGCTGGATCCCCGCCACGATCTGGGCGGTATATGCGCTGAGTCAGTACAAGACAGATCAGAAAATCGAGAAGGCACTCGGGCAGTAATCTATTGCTGTCGACGCCGTATTTGAACTGTTAAGTGGGTGGTGTTGGGATGGGTAGCAGACTTGGGATCAGTTCTTAGCAAGCTGTTCACCTGAGCTGACACACCAAAATCCCATATCCAACCCACATAGATGAAAACCCGCCAAGCTGGACGCTAAGCGGGTTGTTTTACCTCGGTAATTCAGATATCGCAGCGCAATACAGCCAGAGAGTGGATCTAACCATCCGAAGGGAAAAGCCAAAGATCATTGACCGGCAGTTCGAGCCAGGCAGGGGTATTAGCCGGAATTGCATGCTCACCATAGGCACGGAGACGATTTTCGCCGGGCTTGAACAGATACTCCCAACGATCGCCTAAGTACATCGATGTAACCAACGAAGCGGCAATACGATTTTCTCCGTCGCTGTCCGCTAGGCGCACGCGCTCCAGCCGAATCAGGCCCACAGCGGCATCTCCCATTTTTAGCGAGCCACGCACAGCGCCCCAGCACCGCCAGCCAGGACCTTCCAGCAATGCGCGACCACCACGAAGTTCGGTTACCCGGCCTTGCAGACAGTTGTTATTCCCCATGAACTCGGCGGTATAGAGGGTGCTTGGGGCACCGTACATTTCTTCCGGTCGACCTTCCTGCTCTATACGGCCATTCTTTAGTAGCAGGATACGATCAGCCATCGCCATGGCTTCGGTTTGATCGTGGGTCACGCACAGCGCAGAGAGCTTCAGGGTCACAATCAACTCACGCAGCCAGGCACGCGCTTCTTCACGCAACTTGGCATCGAGATTGGAAAGCGGCTCATCCAACAGGATGACGGGCGGGTTGTAGACAAGAGCGCGGGCAATCGCAACACGTTGTTGCTGGCCACCCGACAACTGATTAGGGAAGCGTTCAGCCAAATGGACAAGATCAAGGCTCTTGAGTGCTGCGCGCACCCGATCGTCTGTTTCCTGTTTACTGGCGCCACGTAGGATCAGACCATACGCCACATTATCAAAGACAGTCTTATGCGGCCATAGTGCATAGGATTGAAAGACCAGACCGAGACCACGTTTTTCTACCGGTAAATCAATCCCACGCGCAGCATCGTACAGTGACTGTCCACCAATGCTGATACTGCCTTGATGTGGCGATTCCAAACCCGCCACGGCGCGCAACAGCGTGGTCTTGCCGCTCCCTGATGCACCCAGCAACGCCACTACTTCGCCAGGTTGTAATTCGAAAGACACGCCTTTGAGAATAGGGTTATCACCATATTGCAGATGAAGGTCATTCACGATGAGTTTAGTCATGGAGCTTGACTCCGAAACGTAAGGCCACCGCGAGACCAATCGCGACTAGACCAATATTGATAAGAGAAAGCGCGGCCACAAGGTCGATGGCACCAGCAGCCCACAACGAGACAAGCATTGAGCCAATTACCTCGGAGCCAGGAGCGAGCAGATAAACACCGGTTGAGTACTCGCGCTCGAAAATCATGAACACCAAGAGCCAACTTGCGAGCAATCCGTACTTGATCAACGGTACGGTGATCTGACGGTGGGTACGAGCACGACTCGCGCCCACAACACGGGCTGCTTCCTCCAGTTCCGGGGCTACCTGGATCAACGCAGATGAGATCAAGCGCATGCCATAAGCGAGCCAGACAACCGTATAAGCAATCCACACGCTGACGATGCCGTTGCGCAGTTCTTTCAAGCCAGGAACAAACAGGAACACCCACAGAAAGGCGAGGCCGGCCAGCACACCGGGTACGGCGCGCGGTACCAGTACCAAGTAATCAATGGCGCGGGTTACCCCGTCTTGCTTGCGATGCGCGGCAAGACCCAAGGTGGTGTAGCAAATCACGGCCAAGCCACCACCAATCACACCGATCAGCATACTGTTGACAATGGCGCGTACCAGGTTGGGTTGTGCAAACACTTCTTTGAAGTGGCTTAGCGTCAATGCCTCGCCAAGCGGTACACCCTCCCCCCAATACTCAACGACAGAGCGCAGGGCAATGCCGGAGATTGGAATAACCAGCGTAAACACCAACCAGGCAAATACGATGATGGCAGCGAACCACTTCCATACGCCTAACGGCAAGGCCTTGGGCCGGGTTGCCTTGCCTTTCATGGCTACAAACCGTGCAGCACTACGCAACAGACGGCGTTGCAACAACACCAGAGGAAACGTAATGGCAATCAAACAGACGGCTACGGCAGCCATCAAATGATAAGACGGCATGCCCAACTTGTTAGTGAGCTTATAGAGATAGGTCGCCATCACCAGATGTCCTTCTGGATCACCCAATACAAGCGGCAAACCAAAAATCTCAAAGCCGAGAAACAACACCAGCACCCCGGCAAACATCAGCGACGGCGCCGTCATGGGCAGGCTGACATTGAGTGCCACCCGCAGTGGACTGGCACCCGAGACGCGCGCCGCCTCTTCGACATCGGAACCTAGATTGCGCAGGGCCGACGAGGAATAGAGATAGACGTGCGGTACATGGGTAAGCCCCGCCACGATGGCGATACTGCTGAGAGAATAGATATTCCAGGGTACCTGGCTCAGACCGAGCAGCTGTTTGACCCAGATGGAGTAAAAGCCAACCGGCCCCATGGCGACTACATAGCCAAACGCCAGCACCAAGGGGGATACGAAAACCGGCACCAGGATCATCGGCTCCAGCCAGCGCCGACCCGGCAGATCGGTACGGGCCATCAGAAAGGCAAGCGCCCCTCCAAATGGGACGGCAATCACAACCATACCTATCGCGATGGCCAACGAGTTCTTGGCAGCTGACCAGAAATCCGGATCAGCAAATATAAATCGATACGCATCCAGGCCATATTGTTTGTTGGGGGCAAAGAATGGCACGGAGAGCATGCTCTGCCAGATGATAAGGCCAATGGGCAGGAAAACGGCGATGGCGGTAATGAATACCACGGCACCACGGCTTAGATTGAAGCGGCTCCACCACTGGGTCCAGCCGTAAGAGGCTGGCTCCGGCGAATTCGACTGAAGGGTTTCGGTATACATAGTGTTGTTCGCCGGCTTGGATTATTTACGGACAGTGGCTGCACGCCACTGCTTCATGAAATCCAGGCGCTTTGCCTGGTCCAAGAACACCAGCAGACCAGGCCCAACGGGTACAGGCTTTAACACTGACTTAACATTGGCATAGACATTCATGCCTGCCGCGTCGGCATTCAAGTCCTTGCGGACGGTAAACAACTCTGCCTTGTCAGAAAGAATCATTTGCCCGCGCTTTGACAACACATAGTCAACCCATAGCTTGGCGGCATTCGGGCTCTTTGCTGTTTTCGAAATCATCATCAAGCGGGAAATAATCACGGTGTAATCGGTTGGCAGCACCACACCGATATTGGGGTCTTTCTTAGCGCGGGTCAGTGCGTAGGAACCCAGGATGTTGTAGCCAATCAGATTTTCGCCTGAAGAGATACGCTCCATCATCGTACCGGTCGATGATTGCAACTTCACCCCTGTCGCGCCCAACGACGCCGCGAGCTGCCAGAACGATGGGTTGATCTTGCTGTCCTGTGTGGCGAATAGAAAACCGGCACCTGATTTTTCCACGTCATAGGTGGTGACCTTGTCGCGGAACTGATCCGGCTTGCTTTGCAGCAGCTTGACCAGGTCGCCATGGGTTTTAGGCACATCCGCCGGTGCAACCAGCCGCTTGTTGTAAACGATAGTGACCGGCTCAAAGGTCGTACCGAAGATTTCATTACGCCAATGCGCCCATTCCGGCAGGCCTGGTGCCTCGGGTGTGTTGTACTGCAGCGCATAACCATCGTTCACCAGCTTGACCTGCATATCCATCGCCGATGACCAAAGTACATCTGCAGAAGCACCACCAGCAGCTGTTTCACTCACATACCGATTAAACAGTTCGGTGGAATTGACATCGTTGTATTCGACTTGGACACCGGGATAAAGCGAACGGAAATCGGCAATAAGCGGCTGAACCAGCTTGATGTCAGTCGTCGCATAGATCGTCAGTTTCCCCTCACGTCCCGCGGCGTCAATCGTGGACTGATAACTGGCCAAGTAGCCGGTGGGAACAGCTGCAAAAGTGGTGAAAGGGCTAACCAGCGCAATAGCGAGTAAAACAGGCTTAAGCGACTTCATGGTGTTGTCTCCGGTTATATTAATGTCAACGTCATTTCATTGGTGCGAGCAAATCTACTGCAACTATTTGTTCTGGCGAAGTGGTATAGGATCGTGCCCGAAATATCACAGCCATGACGACAGGTAGCGTCTGTCGAGCATCATGGACAAGAGCGTGAAATTGGGAGGTAGGTCAGGCGACGAATCGAACTGTTGGCAAGTTCCGCCAATGCACAGCACGTTGGTGCCGCCGTTCTTGTTCGTCACATCTGCACTTGTAGACGTGAAGCTCAGTCTTATTTCCAGCGCACATTCGTACCCAAAACCCAGATAAATCAAGTCACGATTGGTACGGAGGCGGTGGGTTTGCTCGCTGCAGCAATGCGGGCGCCTTCAGGTGGGCCCGCTCTACCTTCAATTCGGCGCGTAGCTCATCGGCAGCATCGGTCAACGCCGGCATGGACGCGATACCCTTAGCGGCAGAACTTGCTAATAATGCGAGGTGCATCTGGTTGTATTTCAATTGTCTCTTCCTTCTTATAGATTTTTTGACGAGCAAGTCTCGTACTTCTCCAAGCCAGTAGTTGTAAGTACCAACGAGGCAAATCCATTTGAAAGGATGAAGCTTTCAATATGCTTTCGATGCTGCTGCAGAGTAACCGACCTCTATCAGACCAATGGGAAGCAACATCAACATGTTGATACTATTAAATCTTTTATAAAAAACAGAGTTACTGCCTTTACCTATCCGAGGCGCCAATTGAATGGAAAGTGTCGCCATCTGGCGCAAAATCTGTCTATCAGAATCAGCCTACGGTATGCCCCCCGCCCAAATGACGACCCAACGTGAAAATTCACGTGCATCGCAAATCTTCTGGATTCAACAACCGGGATCAAACATTTGAATTACCAGCGTTCCGACTCGTATGTTCCTGATACCGTGCACTCAAGAGAGCCTGTTTACGATCTGTCGCGAGCAACAAGCTGCGCAGCAAGATCATAAACAGGCTCTGAGAATGAATCTGAGGCAGAAGTTATTGCCGAAATAGGAAGTCGCATCACCATGCGCATTTTGTTAGTTGAAGACAATCGCCTGCTGGCAAACTCGCTGGCCAAGGTCCTCAGCGCCGCACAATTCAGTGTCGATGTCATGCATGACGGGCAGGATGCAGACCATGTCCTGTTGACGCAGGACTATGCCCTGGTCATTTTGGACCTATCGCTACCTCGTCTGGATGGACTGGAGGTATTGCGCCGGCTGCGTTCACGCGGCAACAAGGTATCCGTGCTGATACTCACGGCAAGAAACAATGTCGGGGATCGCGTACTCGGGCTTGACCTGGGCGCAGATGACTACTTGACCAAACCCTTCGAACTGACAGAACTGGAAGCACGCATTCGAGCATTGATCCGCCGTGCGAGCGGCCATGCAGACAATCGCATCACCTGCGGTGACCTCGTCTATCAAGCCCAAAAGCAGCAGTTCGAACTAGCAGGTGACGCACTTTTACTCACTCCCCGCGAGCATGCCCTGCTGGAAGTCCTGCTATTGAACTCGGGGCGTACCTTAGGCAAGGAAGCACTGTGCGAAAAAATCGTCGCGATGAATGAAGAGGTCAATCCCGAAGCCATCGAAATCTATGTTCATCGCCTTCGCAAGAAGCTGCAGGGAAGCAATGTTCAGATTGTTACCTTGCGTGGCTTGGGCTACAGCCTGGAGGTGCAGCATGCAAAGTAGCCTGCGGCTTCGCCTGCTGGTCTGGATGTTACTGCCGCTCCTGGCTGTGGCCAGCATCAACCTGTTGCTGGTGAAGCGCAGCGCCCGAGCCGCTGCCGATGAAGCTTATGATCGAATCTTGCTCGCCGCCGCATTGAGCATTGCCGACAACATCACTATTCAGGACGATGGGGTCAAGGTTGACATACCCTACTCTGCGCTGGAGATGTTCCAGTCGCAGTTCCCAGATCATATCTACTACCGGATCAGCCACGCTGACGGCCGGCTGATCACGGGCTACGATGACTTGCCCATATCCCATCATCTGGCCGATGACAAACTGGGTAGTCACAACACCCGATTTTATGAAACTCGATACAAGGGTGAGATAGTCCGGATAATTTCCTATGCCAAGCCGCTGTATGAACCAAGTGGCCAAGGGCCGGTGGTCATACAGATCGGAGAAACCCTCAGGGCACGGGAAGAAATGGCGCGGGAAATTCTTTCCGAATCCGTGCGTAACCAGATCTTGCTAGTTCTGGCAGCTGTCGCATTGGCGGTCGTGGGCAGCATGCGAGGTTTACGGCCGCTTATGCGCCTGGCGGAACAGGTAAAGGCTCGTCGGGCCGATGAACTGGAGCCTTTCAATACCACCGAGGTTCAATACGAGTTACGCCCGTTCATTGCTGCATTGAATCAGCACATGGCACGGCTCAAAGGCGTTTTCGAAGTGCAGCGCCGTTTCATTGCCGATGCAGCACACCAGTTACGTACTCCCCTGGCAGTTGTTCATACTCAGGCAGAACATGCTTTGCGCCAGACTGATATCAATAGCATGCGCGAAGAAATTGAATGCCTGCTCACCAGTACGCGCCAAACCGTTCACCTCGGCAACCAACTCCTGACGCTGTCTCGCGCTCAGCCAGATGCCGCTAGTAAATTCAATACCGATATGTCCCTGGCGAATGTCGCCAGAGATGCGACCCGTGAACTCGCACCGCTGGCGCGCAAGCGCAACATCGAACTGAGCTTCGAGTGCAGTGCTGAAGCAGAAGCCGCCATCATTCGTGGTAATCGCACCTTGTTGCATGAGCTGGTAGTCAACCTTCTAAACAACGCACTGAGATATACCCAGGCAGGCGGCGAAGTCACCGTCGACGCAAGAATAGAAGGCAACCAATTCGTTCTGGAAGTACAAGACAACGGCCCAGGGATTCCTCCTTCGGAAAGAGAACTAGTATTTGATCGTTTCTATCGCGTATTGGGTACCGATGTGGAAGGTTGCGGGCTCGGATTAGCAATCGTTCGTGAAATTATCGAGCGACATGAAGGAGAAATTACCCTCCAGGATGCGGCAAAGCAGAAGCAGGGATTGCGCATTATCACCCGCTTTCCCCTTCTTAGAAGTTAGGTGTTTAGTCCCACAGTGTGCTGGAACGGATCAATCCTCAAGCGTTGTGGTTCGGTTGCCCAGATCTTGCAGATGTATTCATAGGGAGTGAAACCCTTCAAGGTCTTTAATCAGCGAGCAAAGTTGTACGCCATCAGGAACGTCTGCAAATGTAATCTCAGCTGATCATGCGACTGATAGTGGTAACGCTTGACCGTCGCCTCCTTGATCGTCCGATTCATGCGTTCGACCTGTCCATTGGTCCAAGGATGGCAGACCTTGGTTAGCCGATGTTCGATGTGGTGGGCCTGACAGAGGCGATCAAACGGAATCACCCAGTAACCTTCAGTGCCTTGCCGCTTGGCAAACTGAATGCCGTTGTTTGTGAGGATCGTATGAAGGGCGTAAGGCACAGTGGCAATCAAGCCAGATAGGAAATCCCTTGCCACCAGGCGTGTTACCCGGGGATGAAGCTCAGCGTAGGCCAGTTTTGACGTCCGATCGATGACGACAAAGAGAGACAGCCTTCCTTCGTCCGTTTGGATTTGTAAAGGAACGAGCCCGCCATTTTGCCATGGTCTTGGGGTTCACCCCATGCAGCTTGGCCAGTGTGCTCAGGCTCGCTTGACTATGTTGTATCGCAACTAGTGAACTGGTTTTCAGAACTTGTGCACGATGCCGCTCAAGATGGTGTGTACCGTCTTACCATTCTCAATCTTGTTATTGTTGTACTCGGTAATGATCTTGGTGCGCTTGGAGAAATAGCGCTCAATGCCGGCACCGATCTTGCGTTCCTTATCCACAAAGCGCACACCGCCCATTTTGCTGGCGCCCAGACTGCGATAACCCATGTAGCTGCCAAAGTGGCTCCAACCCACTTCCCAGGTCAATGACCAGTTGGTACGGCGAATATCTGGCAGCCCGGTCTGGCCCAGTGATATACGATCAACCGTCACACCTATGCGTCCAATCGGGAATACATAAGAGCTCGCAAGCAGGAAATGTTGCGATGTGTTCTGCTGCCTTAGGTTGTAAGGCGTAGATGCAGAGGTGATTACCGCCCCCATGACGTTGCTCGCCACAGGGTTGGCCAATGCAGCCGGGATACCTGCCTGTATCAGCGCGCCAGCCAACTGGGGTGTTGCCGCAGCCTGTGCCGCAGCAAGACCAGCCAGTACCTGATCAGCAGTCGGATGAGGAAGCAGATTCTTCTGCTGATCGAACACCGCATCGACACGGAACTGCCCTCGTGCGCTGGGCCCAGTCGAATAGCCTGCATTCAACGAGAGCCGCCGTGTTTCAGGCGTCGTGGCTGACTTATTCTCCCCTACCCCGTACACGGCAACGAAATGCAGGCTATCTGTCTTGCCATAGTCGTAACGGATCGAATTATTGAATGTATTTTCCGGTTCGGTATATCGGCCAATGGTGGGAAATGTAGGGAACTGCGCCGCCAAAGCCGGCACTATCCGTTGCTGTACTGCGCCGGTCAGGGTCTGGGTGGCTGTCGCTGCAGCCTGCGTGGCAAGTGCCGTGGCAGCAGCGTTCGATGCCCCGCCTGCCGTCGCCTGGGCAAATGTCGCCGCGAAAATCTGCTGGCCAAAACCTGCTATTACTGGGGCAGCAGCGGTAGCATCAAAAGGCACGGTGCCTGGAAACACACGTTCAACCCAGGCAGTCAGCCCCGTGCCAATACCTGTGGAAGGATCAAAGCGGTCTACGACCTGATCGAAGGGTGTCTTTCCGCGCCCAAGTCTGATATCACCCAAACGGCTGCGCAGCCCCACCCAACCTTCCCGGCTGGCGAAGGCGTTATGGTCCTGCCAAGCATGGGTTGTACGGTTGAAGGTACGGCAATCATTCGCCACCGTCTGGCTGCCATCGAGACACATACGGGTGGTAATTTCGAAAATGGCTTTCAGATCCGGCGAAATCACCTCGTCGCCATTAATCGACAGATACGAATTTGCGGTATCCAGCACCAATTTCCGACCTGTTTTCCCCTCCATATCCAGGCTGGCCATGCCTATCTTCAAATCACCCTGAATATTGACGTCAGCCACGGCAGCCATACTCATCGACATCGCTACCGCAGCACTGATACGGGTCATTGTATGCATGTGTTATTCAGCCTTCGTCTAGGCGCACCGCGTAGTACGGCATCCAGACACATTAGGCACTGCATGCACCAACTGCCAAACCCAATTTCGATGCTTAACTGTCAGTTGGTAAAATCTTTGCCAGCTAGCTTTCGCCACCATCAAGGCCTTGGCTTACGCAAAAGCGAGGGTTTGCCGGCTATTTACACCGCCTGTACCGGCGGTAAACCGAAAGAAGCCATTTCGATGGCTCTGCTAGAATCCCCTGCTTTTTTTGTAATTTCGCCACGGCAAGGACGGTGCGCTATGCGCAATATTCCGCCCTTGTTGGTTGACTTTGAAGGCCGGTTAAACTTTCTACCGCGAGACCCGACATGCTCGATATCTTTACCCTGGTCTTGATTGCCTTCTCCGCCGGATTGATCGATGCCGCAGTGGGTGGCGGCGGCTTGGTGCAAATCCCCGGCCTGTTCGCAACCCTGCCGCAGCACACCCCGGCCACGCTGTTCGGCACCAACAAGTTCGCCTCGGTATTTGGCACCGGCACCGCAGCCTGGCGCTATTCGCGCCAGATCGACATTGCCTGGAAGCTGGTGTTGCCTGCTGCCTTGACCGCCTTTGTCTTCTCATTCGTTGGCGCCATGGCAGTCAGTTTTATCCCCAAGGAATGGATGCGCCCCCTTGTATTGGTCCTGCTTATTTTCATGCTGGGCTACACCCTCAAGAAAAAGGATTTCGGCGCTTTGCACCGCCCAAGCCATATCGGCCGGCGTGAATTGATCGTCGCGCTGGCTATCGGCGGTGCTATTGGCTTTTACGATGGGCTGTTTGGGCCAGGTACCGGCAGCTTCCTTATTTTCCTGTTTATCCGCTTTTTCGGTTTTGACTTCCTTCGGGCATCGAGTGCCGCGAAAGTCGTCAACATCGCGACCAACCTCGCTGCACTGGCCTTTTTTATCCCTACCGGCCATGTGCTTTACCAATACGCTATCCCGATGGCCATCGCCAATATCACGGGTGCGCTGTTTGGGACAAAGTTGGCGATGAAGGGCGGCACCAGCCTTATTCGGAAGCTATTCATTGCACTAGTCAGCGTGCTCATTGCCAAACTCGCCTGGGATACCTTCCACTAGACTCGCTAAACTTAGAACCTGTTCACGGTCTTACTGCACCGCTGTGATCAGGGCTTATGTACTGCTCTGTGCCCTACTGACAGCTGCTCGCGACAGATCTTGAACAGGTTATTAGAGTAAAACCCTTGCGAGACACCGCATCCTGTACGGTACGTATCCCCCAGCCAAGCCACCGGCAAGCCAGGAATTTAAGAGATGATGAAAACTGCCTATAAACGCCCCGAATCGGTTTTGATTGTGGTTTACACACCGCAGCTTGAAACATTGATCATCGAACGGGCGGATGTACAGCACGCATGGCAGTCCGTCACCGGCAGCATGGAAGCCGATGAAAAACCACGCGATACCGCGTTGCGGGAACTCAGCGAGGAGCTGGGGATTGATGCCACTCGGTTTGAATTGCAAGATTGGGGCATCTGCAATGAGTATGAAATCTACGAGGTATGGCGTCATCGCTATGCTCCAGGCGTAACGCAGAATACCGAGCATGTGTTTGGCTTACTGGTGCCCGAGCGTTTTGAACCCATCCTTTCGCCACGCGAACACACACACTGGCAATGGCGTGACGCAAGTGTCGCCGCTGAAACCGTTTTCTCCCCCTCCAATGCAGAAGCCCTGCGCCTGGTACCCGAAATGGCGGAAAAGTTCGGCGCCAATCTCACGCCGCAGGGATCAGCCTGATCTGGCAAACTCAAAGCACTAAGTAATTACTGAGCTCTTCCACTTTTACCCACTCTTTGTGGGTACCTCGTCTTGCATTCTTCTCCTGAGCAGTTCTGTGATTTCTGAAACCGGAAGCAGCTCATCCAAGACATCCAAGTACAGTGTGGGCATAAACTAAGCTACGTAGTGCAGGAGTTGCATGGGAAAACCATAGGGCGAGGCCGGGTATACGTCCCCCGTCATTCGCTTCCGGAAAGGTCGCTACGTGAACGACGCCAACAGTCTTCAAATAAAAATAGCTACTTACAACATCCATAAAGGCATGTCGATATTCAACCGTCGGCATGTACTACCCGACATCAAGCATGCATTGGGTGGTTTGACAGCGGACCTCGTATTTTTGCAAGAAGTACAAGGCGAACACCATAAAAGAGCCGGGTTGCATGCAGACTGGCCTGCCGCACCACAACATGCGTTCCTCGCCGATGCCGAACAACTCCATCACGTTTACGGCCGCAATGCCGAATATCGGAGCGGGCACCACGGTAATGCAATGCTCAGCCGCCATCCCATTGTGCGTTGGCACAACCAGGACGTGAGTCTGAATCAGTTTGAACGCAGAGGCCTGTTACATAGTGTCATCTGTCTACCTGGGCGCGATGTGCCGTTACATGCCTTATGCGTACACCTGAACCTGCGCGCGGCGGACCGACGCCAGCAATTACAAACCTTGGTGGATTACGTCTGCCAGCAGATACCCCCACATGAACCGCTGATTGTGGCCGGCGACTTCAACGACTGGCAACGAGAAGCCTGTGGCGTACTGCGCGAAGGCTTGGACTTGCGTGAAGCCTTCCAGAGCCTGCATGGGCGGCTGGCGGCCACCTTTCCGGCCAAACTACCCCTGCTAACGCTGGACCGCATCTACCTGCGTGGCTTGCAAGTGGAAAATGCGCAGGCCCACAGTGGAAAAGAATGGGGCAAGCTCAGCGACCATGTACCGTTGACTGCTACTGTCCGCTTAGGGCCGCAGGTCATCAATACCGCCATGACGCAACGTGGTTCATCCGATGCGACCGATGACGAAAAGCGTAGACAGAATCAGGTGGCCTGATGCAGGACAAGCGCCGCCGGCTATCTGCCTGCCCTTTTGACTATCTGCCCTGCAAAAATGGCTGCGTCCAATTGCGCCACCATGGCTGGGTGGTAAAGACGCTGTCTGGCATCGCAGCGCATCACTTTCTTGTCAGGATTACCGGGCTGAACAACACCGCACAGCAGCAACTACTTGCCCGCGCTACGGGTCAATTCAAATTTGGCAACGAGAAGGCTTCGCATGCCGTGGTCTAGTGGCAATCAACTGGTCCTCTTACGCAGCGGTACCCAGTACTTCCCTTCCCTGCTGGCAGCCATCAATGGGGCCCGCCAGGAAGTATTTCTGGAAAGTTATCTATACCAGCCCGACAAGATCGGCAGACAAGTAGCCGCCGCACTGATGCGTGCAGCGAGGCGGGGGGTACAAGTCCAGCTCTTACTGGATGGCTTTGGCGCACGTTATCTACCCAAGGCATTTCGCAAAAGCTTGGCCAAAGCCGGGGTGCGCCTGTTGTTCTTCCGGCCTGAATATTTCTCGCTCACCATCAATCTCCAACGATTGCGCCGTATGCACCGCAAGGTCGCTACCATCGATGGCAAGGTGGGGTTTGTTGGTGGCATCAATATTCTCGAAGATCACGATGGGCCTGATCTGGCCCTTCGCTATGACTATGCCTTACGTGTGGAGGGCCCCCTGGTTGCGCAACTACGGGCCATGGTGTCGGGACAATGGCGGCATACTTGTTGGTCGCAGTTGAAGATGGAATGGCACAAGCTCCCCCGTACCGGCCCTCCTCCAGTAACTTGCGGCAATATCAAAGCGAAATTGGTCAAACGCGATAATCTGCGCTATCGCCGTGCCATCGAAACCGCCTATCTCAACGCTATCGGCAATGCCAAACAGGAAGTGGTGATCGCCAATGCCTACTTCCTTCCTGGTGTGTCGCTGCAGCATGCGTTGCTGTCCGCAGCCCGGCGCGGTGTGAAGGTAGTAATTGTATTGCAGGGGCGGATCGACCAGATGCTGCTGCATTACGCCACACGCGTGCTGTACCAACCGATGTTAAAAGCTGGCGTTGAGCTCTACGAATACACAGCGGGTTTCATGCACGCCAAGGTCGCGGTGATCGACAACGAATGGCTGACTGTCGGCTCGTCGAATATCGATCCATTCAGCCTGCTCACCGCCCGTGAAGCGAACATCGTGGCGCTCGATAAAACCCTAGCCGGCGCTTTACGTACCGATATCCAATCGCATATCGACCAATTTGCTACCCCTGTTCATGCACATTTGATGGAACGCGCTCCTTGGTGGCGGCGCGCCTTGCCATGGATAGCCTACCAACTGGTACGTGGCCTGCTGGGACTTACTGGTTATGGGAAGCAGGAGTACCGCGAATAAGAACCGATCTTACTGCGCAGCCGTGATCAGGGCTCATGTGCTGCTCGAAATCCTCATGTACTCAAGTACAATCCGGTTTCTGCGCTGCGCTTCACCCTGCTAACGGCCGCTCGCGACAGATCGTTCAGGCTCATCAATCCGTCGTCAAACCCGCCATTTCAACCGCTTCGTGTCGATGCTGTTCTTCCATCACCATCAGTGACAACTCGCGTTTCAAGGCATTGAATTCGACCGAGCTGGCGTCGCGCGGGCGTGGCATATCAACCAGTACATCCCGTTTGATAGTACCTGGCCGGTACGTCAGCACCACGATGCGGTCGGCAAGGTAGATGGACTCCTCGATGCTATGGGTAACAAACAATATGGTCTTGCCAAATTCCTGCCAGATCTTCAGCAGCTCGTCTTGCAGACTCCGGCGGGTCAGCGCATCGAGCGCACCGAATGGTTCATCCATCAGCATGATGGGGGAATCCAATGCCAGCACCCGGGCAATCGCCACTCGTTGGCGCATACCACCCGATAAGTCTTTTGGGTAACGGTCGCGAAACTCTTTGAGTTTGAGTTTCTCCAGCAGGCTGGCCACTTTAGACTCAATCTGGGCAGGGTCGACCTTCTTCACCTTCAAACCAAAGGTAATGTTCTGCGCAACAGTCATCCAGGGGAAAAGGGCATATTCCTGGAATACCATACCGCGATCGGGCCCCGGTTCAATCACTGGCTGGTTATTCACGAGGATTTTGCCGGCAGTAGGTAACGAAAACCCCGCTACCGCATTCAATAACGTCGACTTACCACAACCGGAAGGGCCCAGCAGACAGACAAACTGACCGGCTGGTATTTCCAGATTGATATCACGCAGCGCTACCACGTCGTCACCCGGCGTCTTGAAGACCTTTTGCACATTCTGCACGCTGATTTGGCTCATATTCTTCTCCTTTGATTTCGCTCAGCTTTAGTCGTGAACACGAAGACGAGTCGTAGACAGTACGTGTGGTACGGCAAGACGAGCCGACAACGTGCACGACTGAAGCGGGGCGAAATCAGTTTTCGAGGCCGCGGTGCCAGCGCAGCAGATGGTTGTTCAAACGGCTCATTAGGGTATCGATAGCCAAGCCTATCAGGCCGATACTGAACATACCGGCGATGATCTTGTCAGACCAGAAGTACTCACGCGCTTCCAGAATGCGGAAGCCCAGGCCGTTATTCACGGCAATCATCTCAGACACGATCACCACAATGAACGCCGTACCCATACCGATACGTGCGCCAGACAGAATGTAGGGCGTCGCTGCCGGCAACATCACCTTGGTAAACATGGTCAGCTGGTCGACCCCGAGATTACGGGCGGCACGGATATAGATGGAATCGACCTGCCGCACACCAGCGATGGTATTCATGAGTACCGGGAAGAAGGCCCCAATGGCAATCAGGAAAATAGCCGGCGGGTTGCCCAGTCCAAACCACAGGATGGACAGTGGAATGTACGCGATAGGTGGAATCGGCCGGAGTACCTGCACCAAGGGGTTGAATACCGCATTGACCTTGTTGCTCGCACCCATCAAGAGCCCCAGCGGCAATGCCAATCCTGCACCGATGCCAAACCCGACCAATACCCGATAGAGGCTGGATAGGGAATCGACTATCAATTCGCCCGAAAACAACCACTTGATATAGCTGCCCTGCGCAGGGTCGTAAGGCAGCAAGGGCGTGGCGTACTCATACCACTTCTTGAGCACTGCCCAGGGCGAGGGCAGGATATGCGGATTGATCCATTCCAGGCTGGCCGCCAGCTGCCATAGCAGCACAGCGACGAGCGGGACCACTGCGCCAACCAATGTGGCGCCCAGCTTTTTCAAAGTCATGGTCGTGGCTCCGCCAGGTTCAGTTCACGCCCAGCGCAGCTTTGGCCTTCGCAAGGAGATCGAGCTTGACCCAATCCTTGGCAACAGGCGGCTTGGCCATCTTGCCTACGCCATACTTGACCATGAAGTCCGTCGTAATCTGCATATGATCGCTGGTCAGCTCATAGACATACGGGCTGTTGCCGATCGCGTCCTGAAAGTCGTCAGCCGTGATCTGGTTCTTGAACATATTGGTGCGCACATAGGCTTCGGCGGTCTTGGGCTCATCCATAAAGCGCTTGGTCGCCTGCACAAAACACTTCATGAACTTCTCTGCCAATGGCTTGTTGTTGTACAGCTTCTCTGTCATCACCAGCGTACGGATCGGCTCCCCCATCGGCGTGTCGTAAGGCTTGAGCAACTCCACCCCCCAGTTCTTGTTCAAAGCTTGCGAAGCTTGGGGTTCCGACTGAGCCATCGCATCGATCTGTTTTTGCATCAGCGCTTGGTTCAGGTCGGCAAACGGCATGTAGACGATCTGCACATCTTTACCCGGCTGGTCGGACCATGTCAGGTTGAATTTGGCCAGTTCGGCCAACAGTAGAAGCTCCTGCGCACCACCGCGCGCCACACCCACCTTCTTACCCTTAAGCTGGCCTATGGACTTGATGCCGGTATCCCTCCCTACCACGATGCGAGCCCCGCCTTTGGCAAAACCCGCAACCGCATAAATCGGTACACCTGCTGCCCGGCCTGCAATCGCGGCATCTGCGGCACTGGCTGCAACGTCGACCTCGCCCGCAATAATGGCCGGCATGATATCCAGCCCTTTGGCGAAGAAACGTTCCTCCACCTTGAAACCACATTTGGGTGCGATCTCCTTCACGTAGGACACAGCGCCGTAGTGGGCAAAACGTAAGTTACCTAGGCGAATCACCTCATCATCTGCCTGGGCGGCAGTAAGCGTGAAAACGGCAGTAAGGGCAGTAATAAAGTGCTTCATTGCTTGTTGTCTCCAATTATTGAGCGCCATATGGCGATCTATGTGATGTGATGGTAAGGCAACTTTTACAACTGCTTATATAGTGGAAAGCCGATCTACAATTGCGGATTACTGCAACATAGAATGTAAGACGCCCGAAATAATCGGGCGCTATTCCATTTTTGGCTCCGCACTTACCGGAGCGGTCACTGCAATCTACTCCGCATCTGGCTGCTTCGCAGGCTGAGTCTCAGCAAAAGCAGGCAGGGTATTCAGGTGGGCATCGATCGCAGCAATACGTGGAAAAGATGCAAGGTCGAGCTTGAAGCGGCGGGCATTGAAGACCTGCGGGACCAAACAGATATCGGCCAAGGAAAACGTATCGCCAACACAAAAGCGTTCACATTTGTCACGCTCCAGTTCCACCTCCAGCGCTTGCAGTCCCAACGCAACCCAATGGCGATACCAGTCATCCACCGCCTGCTGGTCTTGCCCCATCGTGCCCTTGAGATACTGCAACACACGCAGATTGTTGATCGGGTGGATATCGCAAGCGATGGCATACGCCATGGAACGGGTTTTGGTTCTCTGGATCAAGTCCGCAGGGAGAATTGGGGGGCTTGGGTAACGCTCTTCCAGGTATTCGCAAATGGCCAACGACTGGGTGATCGTACTGCCATCCTCGACCAATGCCGGCACCAGCCCTTGTGGATTTACCGCCAGATAGTCTGCAGATTTCTGCTGCCCGCCATCACGCAATAAATGAATTGGCACTGCTTCATAGGAAAGACCCTTCCAGGCCAGTGCAATACGAACTCGCCATGCAGCAGATGAACGGAAATAGGTATAGAGGGTTCGGGACATGGTTTTCTCGGGTTTCAGAGGCCATCGGGGATACTGGCTCACCAGCCTCCATGGCGCATGGCAAACCCGGCTAATACCTGATTCGCCAAAGACAAGCACAGAACTTTATTCAGGGAGATAACGCTTGGCGATGCGATCCAGCTCACCTTGGGCAGCCAGTGTGCGCAAAGCAGCCTCAAGTCGGGCTCGAACGGTGGGTTTCATCTGCATACTGGTGACAAAGTAGAGCGGTTGATGGCTAAAAACGGCAGCAAGAACACGTACCTTGGTTTCGGCCTTCTCCTGAACCAGAAGGTTATGCATAACATAGTCACTTAAGTAGAGAAACCGGCCTCGGCCCATGATCAGCTTACGCAGATTGTCCCGGTTATCACTGGCACCGGCATCGACCTCGATACCTGCTGACCGCAGCATATCTGCATAAGGCGCCCCTGCCGTCGTGATTACCGAACTGCCTTCACTCGCCTGCCTGAGCATCGTCAGATTAGTCGGCTCTATCGGATCATCAGCACGCACAGCGACACGCTGCTTCATGGAGTAGATAGGCGGCTCCAGAAAGAGCGCTATTTTTTCCCGCTTTTCCGTACGGAGCAACCCACAAAATATATCGAGCTGCCCCTGGGCCAGACCTTGCTCGATACGTGCGGTAGAAAGCTGATGGTTCAAACCTTCGAATTGGAGTCCGCTATCCAGTGCAGTGATGGCCTGGAATACATCTGGGCACAACCCAGTGGCGGCGCGCCCTTCTTCCATAATGAATTTGGGCGCAACACTCTCCTGCGCCGCGGTTTGCAATGCTGTACCCGCAGCTAGCGGGTACACGCCGAAGCTGGCAAGAATCAGCAGCGCAAAAAACCATCCGAGTGACTTCATGGCACCCTCCCAAGCATAAGCTCAGTATAACGCCATGATTCAACAATGGGTTTTAACGTGATCCCAGCACAACCTTTTGCTCGATACTACCGAAAATCGACCGGCCTGCCGTATCCAGCATATCGATCTTCACCGTATCGCCTGCTTTGAGGAAAGGGGTTTTCGCCGTACCCTGCTCAATGGTTTCAATCATGCGGATTTCCGCCAGACAACAGGAACCCCGGCTGCGGTCCTTGTTTGAAATCGTGCCCGATCCAACAATGGAACCCGCGCCCAATCTACGGGTACGGGCCAGATGAGCAATCAGGTCTGTGTGACTGAAGGTCATTTCCTCGCCAACATTCGGCTCACCAAACCACTTGCCGTTCAGCCACACCCGTAGTGGCAGATGTAACCGGTTGTCGTGCCAATGGCCTTCCAGTTCATCAGGCGTCACCGCCACCGGCGAGAAAGCACTGGCAGGCTTGGACAGGACAAAGCCAAACCCCTTAGCCAGTTCATTCGGGATCAGATTCCGCAAGCTCACATCATTGACCAGCATGACCAGACGGACATGCTTGGCAGCGTCTTCAGCGGTAACACCGATCGCCACATCATCAGTGATGACCGCAACCTCGGCTTCCAGATCCGTACCCCAAGCTTCGTCACGTATCGTGATGGGGTCGCGCGCGCCCAGCATATCGTCCGAACCACCCTGATACATCAATGGGTCGGTATAAAACGACGGCGGCATCTCGGCATTTCGGGCTTTGCGCACCAGCTCCACATGATTCAGATAGGCCGAACCATCCACCCACTGGTAGGCACGGGGCAACGGGGCAGCACAGTCTTCGGGCTTGAAAGGATGCGTATCTGTACGTTGGCCGGCATTGAGCGCATCGCTCACATCACGTAGTTGAATGGCCTTGTTTGCCCAATCATCCAACGCGGCCTGCATCGTTGCAGCGATTTGGGGGACTTCAACATAACGGGTCAGATCACGGCTGACCACAACCAGACGGCCGTCACGGCCATGCTTGAGACTGGCGAGTTTCATCTTTATCTCTTCTATACAGTTACATCACGCCTTTGGCTTCCAGCTATCGACGTAGCCGGTCCATTCCACGTTTGAAAGCCCGCTACTGACATCGAGCGCATCGCGTGCATCGATCATCACCGCGACTTCATCGGTGAATTTCTTGGTACCCAGCTGTCCGGCTGCAAAAGCTTTCGGGTGCGGGCCATGCGTAAAGCCACAAGGGTGGAAAGTAATCATGCCGGGCTTGATATTGTCGCGCGAGAAGAAGTCGCCAGCGTGGTAGAAGATGACTTCATCGTAATCATCATTGTTGTGATAGAACGGCACCTTCAGCGCACCCGGGTCGCTTTCAATCGGCCGTGGCACAAACGTGCAAACCACAAACCGTTCAGCCACAAATGTCGTATGCGCTGATGGCGGCAAGTGATAGCGGTGGCTCATCAGGGGGCGGATATCGCGCCAGTTGATACGGGCAACACTCAGGTTGCCATGCCAGCCGACTGCGTCGAGCGGATTGAAGGGATAGGTGACCGTGGAAACTGACCCACGACGCTTGATCACCACACGGGTTTCCACCTCGCCCTGCTGAGCGCGAAATGCGTCGTCGATAGCCGGCACATCCAGCATCGCCTCGTCAAAAATCGCATGCGGGCCAACCAAACCTTTATCAGGCAGTTGGTAGCTGCCATTGGTGGCCTCGATCAGCAACACCGTCATGGGGGCAGATGGCTCGATACGCCAGCAGGTGGAGCGCGGGATCAGGATATAGTCACCATCGCGGATGCTGAGGTGACCATAGTCACAGAACAACTCCCCAGCCCCGGCGTGGACAAACATCAGTTCATCGCCATCGCCATTGCGCGCCAAGTAGTCCATCTTCTGGTTCAGGGACCAGATACGAAACTGACAATGCGGGTTGTTGAGCACATTGGGCGCATCCCACGGCGAGGCAGTTGCTTTATCCAGCTCGTTCAGGTCAAACGCACGGGGCCGCAACGGCCCCTCCCATTTGCTCCAACCTGTTGGAGCATGTGTGTGATGCAGATGGGTAGCTGGGCCAAAGAAACCACTACGGCCCACCTCCCGCTCGTAAATCCCCTCAGCAGGAAAATCAGCATGCGCCTGGCGCGATACCGTACCTTCCTTATGGGGAAAGCTGATCCATTTGCGCATTGTTTTATCTCCACAATCGACAGCTTGCGGCGGCTCCCTCGTACGCAAGCAATGGGGACGGATATTCAGGGTGCCGAGCACCCCGGCCCTATCCGCTAAACACTTTCCAAGCCCTTCCCGATTTGTCACGCGCAGCCGTCAACAGAGTGCAGCACGGCATATAAATTGATCAGCTGCGCAGTCAGATCGTAGTCAGGTCATCAGGCTGTCACCCTCTCTGCGGAAATCACACCGCGACGCACCTGATCCAGCTCAATCGATTCGAACAACGCACGGAAATTGCCTTCGCCAAAGCCTTCGTCGCCTTTACGTTGGATGATTTCGAAGAAGATCGGCCCGATGCAGGTTTCGGTAAAGATTTGCAGCAACAGACCACCGCCAGGGGCGCCATCGAGCAGGATCTTATTGGCCTTGAGGCGGGCAATATCCTCGCCATGGCCCGGCAGACGTTTGTCGAGCAGCTCGTAATAGGTATCGGGCGTCGTCAGGAATTTAACGCCGCGCGCTTTCAACTTCTCGATGGTTTCGTAGATATTGTCGGTGGTCAGCGCAATATGCTGGATGCCCTCACCCTTGTATTGACGCAGGTATTCCTCGATCTGGCTCTTATCATCTGATGATTCATTGATCGGGATACGGATCTTGGCGCATGGGCTGGTCAGCGCACGGCTCTTCAAACCGGTGAGCTTGCCTTCGATGTCGAAGTAACGGATCTCGCGGAAATTGAACAGGTCTTCATAAAACGCCGCCCACTTGTCCATCGCACCACGATGAACGTTATGGGTCAGATGGTCGATGACCTTCAAGCCACAGTCGTTCTTGGCCATCGCGGCTTCGGCGCCCTCGACGGGAACGAAATCCATGTCATAGATCGAAGCCTTGCTGTTGCCTTCGTAACGGTCGACGAGATACAGCAGCGAATCACCAATCCCTTTGATGGCTGGGATGTTGATCTCCATGGCATTCGGCCGACTTTCCACGCCCCAAGCACCTAGCGACAGCGCACGCTCGTAAGCCTTTGCCGCATCCTTGACGCGGAAGGCCATCGCACAGGCCGACGCGCCGTGCTGCGACGCAAAGCGCGAGGCAAAGCTATGCGGCTCGGCATTCACGATCAAGTTGATGTCACCCTGGCGATACAAGGTACAGTCTTTAGAGCGATGGCGTGCAATGGCGCTGAACCCCAACAGCTCAAACAGTTCACCCAGCGCTTTGGTATCGGGCCCCGTAAATTCGACGAACTCGAAGCCGTCAGTACCCATCGGATTGATTTGGTCAGTCATGGTGGTTTAGCTCCGTTTTTCCGTACGACGATCTGTAAGCAAGCCATGGCCACATGCCCAGGCGTAGAAACTGTTTTCCAACTGATCAAAGCTGTCGATAACAAACAGTTCTTCCTGCATATGCCAGATGTCGTAAGTTTTGTTGGCGATCACTTCCAGGTCGAAAGGCAGTTTCTTCGGGCCTTCCGACAAGCTGTACAGCACTTCCTTGGGCGAGGAGAGTATCCCTGCACCATAGATACGCAGGCCATCCGGGTTCTGGATCAGGCCATATTCAACGGTGTACCAGTAGATGCGCGGCAGCCAATCACGCGCAGCAGGATTAACCGCTGAATTCTCGAAAGCTGCTACCCCAGCCTTGCCAAAATCCTCAAAAAAGGCGCAAAAGCGGGGATTTAACAACAGTGGCGCATGACCCAAGAGGTCATGAAACATATCTGGGCTAGGGGTGTACTCGATCTCGTCAGGGCGACGGATAAAGTCGGTCGAAGGGAAAATTCGCTCAGAAAGCAGCTTGAAGAATTCGTAATTGGGCACAAGGCCATCAACACGGGTCAGCGTCCAGCCGGTGTAAGCCTCGATACGATCACTGATCTCAGCGAGGGAAGGAATCCGTTCATTCGGGAAGCCGACCTCCTTCAAACCGCTCATAAACTCGCTGCATGCCCGCCCAGGCAACACTCGGCTCTGGTTTGCGTAGAGCTGTGCCCAGGTATGGTGCTCGATATCGGTGTAAGCCGGCACCTCCACCTGGTGAATATCGCGGTAATCGGGAATGCATTCCTGCATGCCACGCGGCACGAACTCGGTTTCCATGACTGTCGTCTCCATGACTATGGTCTTGCAGATTACTGATGCGCTACCGATTGTTGGTCTCTTCAACTGAAGCAACAGGTTTAAATACGCATTGTGCAAGTTTTAATTCAGCAATGATACGTAAGCCTACGCGCAATGTGCTTGCCAAATAGCAGAGAAAGCAGCGCAGCATTGGCATAAAATGCCAAGAAATCGTACTAATAGAGTAAAAAATGATTGAGCTGGATAAAGTCGATCTGAAAATTCTCGATACCTTGCAAAAGGATGGCCGGCTAAGCAATCTGGAGCTTGCCAACGTAATCAATCTGTCCGCCTCCCCCACTTTACGCAGGCTGAAACGACTGGAACAGGAGGGTGTGATCGCCGGCTACGTCGCCTTGCTCGAACCTGCCAAAGTGGGGCTCGGATTGGAAGCCTTCGTGCGTGTCATGCTGGATAAGCGAGAGCGCCAGTTCGCTACCTTTGCGGAAGCGGTGCAGTCCTGGCCTGAAGTGATCGCCTGCCACGCCATGGCCGGGGAAATTGACTACCTGCTGCGGGTGGTCTTTGAAGACTTGGCGCATTTCTCACGTTTTGTGATGGATACCCTGCTGCAGCACCCGGGCGTAATCGATGTGAAATCCAGCTTCGTCCTGCAAGCCATCAAGCAGACTACGGCGTTGCCATTGACACATCTGGCGGGAAACAAACCGTAGAACTGACCTGTCCTGACAACCGTAGACACACCCACTTCAAATGCAGACCAATTGCCTGCTGAATTTCTCTGCAAACACCGCCGGTGCCAAATTGCCTAGCCGAGAATCGCGCCGCTGGCGGTTGTAAAAG
>NZ_JBQXDJ010000043.1:0-37868 GCF_052601015.1 Chitinimonas violaceus
AAAGCTCGTCACTGAGCATCAATCGGGGCATAGCAAACCCGCAGGGTGATTGGTATAGGAACCGTAATTCTGCGGGTTTGCTGCGCTTCTTCAATATACCGAAGTCAAAACGTCAACAGACCCTAAGTACATTCCGGTTTCTGCGCTGCACCCTGCTGACAGCTACTCGCGATAAATCTTGAACAGGTTCTTGGAACCAGATCACGGTTGTGCAGTAAGATCGGTTCAAGCTGATTAATTCGCTCTCGTCGCCCCGGCTACTGTCGGGGCGTTTTTATTGGAGTGCCTGTTGATGGATGCGTTGGGCCGTCGCCGCATTTCCGGCGCACTATTAATTCTGCTTTCCTCCGCCTGTTTTGGCGTCATGCCCTTGTTTGCACGCCTGGCTTACGATTCTGGCGCAGATACACAGGCAGTCTTATTGTCGCGATTCTTGATTGCGTCGGTTTGCCTCGTCGGCATCATGCTGGTTCGGCGGGAGCCCTGGCCTCGTGGTTGGCTGGTGCTGGGGCTGCTCAGCATGGGGGCGGTAGGTTATGCAGGGCAGGCATATAGCTACTTCACTGCTTTGAAGTACGCCAGCGCTTCATTGACGGCGCTGCTGCTTTATACCTACCCCATCATCGTCACTCTGATTGCGGCTGTCTGGTTGAAGGAAGTGTTGACGCGCTGCAAGCTTGTCGCGCTGATTCTTGCCTGCGCCGGTTTGGTGCTGACGGTGGGTGATGCGCTATCGGGTTCGCCCATAGGCATTGCGTTCGGCGTGAGTGCGGCACTGATCTATTCGATTTACATCGTGGTGGGTACAAAGCTGACACCACAGGCAGGTACTTTGGCCAGTACAACCTTGGTGATGTTGGGCGGTCTGCTTACATTTGGCATGGTGGCGGCAATTCAACCCCCCACCATGCCCCAAACCGGCTTGGGTTGGTGGGCATTATTGGCGCTGGGATTGTTGTGTAGCGTTCTAGCCGCACTGACCTTTTTTGCTGGGCTGGCTCGGTTGGGGGCTTCGGAAGCTGCCATGTTGTCTACATTCGAACCTGTTGTAACGGTATTGCTGGCAGCATGGTTTTTGGGTGAGCGTCTTTCCTTCTCGCAGTGGTTTGGCGGTACGGTTATTATCTTTGCCGTTCTGATGCTGGCAAAGTCGCCGGCGCCCGGTACACCACCGGAATAAAGCAAGGCGTCTGCGCCTGAGAGGGAAAACCATGTTCTACAAAGATGTCGTCGCGGTCGATGCAAAGAAGCATGCCGACCTGAAATTGAGTCTGGCTGAAAACTTCGCCTTTGCCGCCAAGGTGCATGCTGTGCCCCTGGTTGGTGGTGAGTTCGCCAATGCCATGCGCGAGTACCCGATTGTGTTCGCACAAACCGGCGAGAATGAATACGCCGCTACCGCCATGCTGGGTTTGAAGACCGAGCAGAATCTGTTTGTCGATGCTGCTGGGGTGTGGCCCGCTCAGTACATTCCGTTCTTTGTACGTCGTTTCCCTTTTGTGACTGTTGAAGTGGAAAACAATGACGCGGTGCTGTGCGTGGAAGAAAGCGCACTTGCAGGCGTGCGTCGCGATGCTGATGCCAACGCATTCGAGAACGGCGAGGCTACCGAACCAATGAAACAGTTCGCCCAGCTGATGTTCCAGTCGCGTGACGATGCCAAACGCACTACCGAGTTTATCAACGAGCTTTCCAAGCTGGGCCTGCTGCATCAGGTATCTGCTTCCACCGAGCTACCCAATGGCGAGAAGGTCAGCATGGATGGCATGTGGGTGGTCGATGAGGAAAAGCTGCGGGCACTGCCTGCGGATACCGTCGCCACCTGGGTGAAGGATGGTCGTATGGCACTGGTGTATGCGCATCTGTTCTCGTTGGTGAATTTGCAGAGTTTGGTTGAGAAGTTGTTGAAGACTGTTCAATAAGACAGCGATCGGTTGCGGCGGCGGTAGATGGAAAAAGGCGTGCAAGCATTGCACGCCTTTTTCTTTACGGCCATGGCAGCTATGAATGGATAAGTGGCTTTGGTTAACTATTGAACAAGTTCAAACTTTTGCAGGCCAAGCCGGCAGCGCCTCAAACATCGCGCGCACTTCGTTTTCCATGGCGACGGCACCGCCAGCTTTTTGGCTGAAGACGACAAAAGTGACATCGGCTTCAGCCACGATCGTGTCGGTGCCTTTGAGCTTGACCTCCTGGTGAATGACAGCAGAGCGGCTGCCAATCTTTTGCATGGCGGTTTCGATGACCAACTGTTCGCCCATCAAGGCGGCGCGGCGGTAGTTGATATTGATGTTGACGATAACGAACGCGAGGCCTGCCTCGGTAAATGCTTCCAATGAGCCATAGGTTTCAGTAAAGCCCCAGCGCGCTTCTTCAAGGAATTCGAGATAACGCGCGTTGTTCACGTGACCATATAGATCGAGATGGTAGCCGCGTACCTTGATTTCGCTCAGGTGAGGCTGAAAAGGCTGGCTCATGTTGTCGCTCCTTGTTGCAGAGCGGGCATGGTAGCAGCAGGGTTGGCCTAATAGTTAAACAGGTTCGGGGATTAGCCAGCCTATGTATTGGTTAGGGATTACCTTATCCAGCTTGGTAATGAGAGCAATTCCCCAATCCGGCGCTTGAGAGGGATAATCCCCCTATGCCTTTGCACCAACTTCCACGCGGTCTACGCCGCCTTTTCTACACTGTCGTTGCAATACTGGCCCTGGTTGCAGCGATTCCGCTGGTCGACTTGACTACGCTGCGTCAGCATCTTGCAGCTGAAGCAAGTGAGTCGCTCGGTCGCCATGTCCAAATCGGCGCGTTGCGCCTTTCCTTGTTACCTAGTCCGAATGTGACTTTGGAAGGCGTGGCGATGAGCGAACAGGATGGACGTTCATTATTCGCCCAATTTTCCAGCGCGCGCTTTTCACTGGGGTGGAACAGCCTGCTGCAAGGCCGGGCAGAAGTGGTGGATGCCCGGGTGGAGGGGTTGCGCCTTGCGGTTTTTCCGCTGGCAGATGGTCGGCTCAATTGTGACGATCTTCTGGCCGAACGGCCCAAGAAGAGCCGGATCGACTGGCACCCGACCCGCATTGATCTCGTTGGAGCCGCCCTGGATTGGCGGGATAATGACCGTATAACGCGCTTTACCAAGCTGGACCTGCATGCTTTGGACCCCGAAGGAGAAACTGGTGCGGTGACGGTCTTGGGCAATGTGGCTGCCCCGGAATGGGGAGGCGGTTTACGTATCGATAGTGGTCTTCGCCTTGATCGCAACAAGCTGACGGCGCGTTTGAAGGGTTTCAAACTGGGCATCAATGTCGAGACCCAGGAGTGGCATGACGGCCGGTTTGCGTTGAATGGCGACTTGAATCTTGCCGGCTTGCCATGGCGCAGCGTGCTGGCCAATGCAACAGCTCAGGCCAGCATGCAGCATGGTGACCAGCGTTGGCAGGCAGGTTTCAAAACACCGGAATTAAGACTAGGCGAGGCGGGAATGTCGACCGGCCAGCTCGAAGCTGAGTTCGGCATCAAGAGTAGCAGTCGGGAATTGGCCGGCCAGTTGAAGGTGGAAAAGTTGGCCGCGGAAACCAGGGGAACCCTGCTTGCCGATGCGGCACGTGTACGCCTGCAGCTGCTGGATGACCATCAAAATGCCCAATTGGATTTCGAAAGCCCGTTGCGTATCGAGGGTTGGAGCAAGCTGGTGCTGCAAGGGTTTGAGTTGACCGGTGCTTACCGCAACAAGGCGTTGCCACGTGGTGCCATCAAACTGGAGCTGGGAGGGCGCGCCGCGCTAGACCTGGAGCGCGAACGTTTCGATTGGGAGAGCCGTGGTCAGCTCGACGATGCACCGGTGACTGCCCAGTTCTCGCTGGAGGATTTCGTCAGCCCGAAATATGCGTTTGGTTTTGATCTGGCCAGGTTGGATCTGACGCCCTACTTACCTGTGGCCGATAGCGAACCCTTGCTGGACCCAGCCCAGCAACTCGACTGGCGCTGGTTGGAGAGACTGAATGCCCGCGGCGATATCCGCCTGGGTGAGTTGGATATAGGTCGATATCGCGTATTCAACCTGCAGGCCCATCTCGAAGCTGCAAAAAAGAAGCTGGTGCTCGAACCCCTGGCGGCGGATATCTATGGCGGCCAGCTTAAGGGCAAGTTGCTGCTGGATGTGAGTAAAACCCCCCATTTGCAGCTTACTCAGACGTTGGCCGGGATGGAAATCGCCGCTCTGCTGTCGGATGCGGTTGGTCTGGAACGGCTTTCTGGGCATGGCAACTTGAATGTGGACGTCAATACGTCGGCGCAAAGCCTTAATGACATGCGGCAAGGTCTGTCAGGTCGTGTGGACCTGACTTTGACCCGCGGTACCGTCAGCGGCCTGGATCTGGGCGATATGCTCCGTGACCTGCGCAGCAATCTGGCCAAGTTGACAGGCGATATCCTGCCTGCCGATACAACACGACGGACACGCTTTTCCGATTTGTCTGCGCGCTTTGTACTCAAGGACGGTATAGCGGAGAGCCGCGACCTTCAGGTACGTGCACCGTACTTCAAGCTCAGTGGCACAGGGCACGTCGACTTGGGGCGGGGTGAAGTTGACTACCAGATGAATGCCGTGGTGGCCGGCGGAACTGGTGTGCCAGAGCTTGATGCTCTACGCGGAGTTAACATTCCTATCCAGTTGACAGGGCCTTTGGCATCACCGACTTATCGTATCGATACCAGTGCTTTGCGAGATAAATTGGTGAGTCCGCCAAATGCACCTGCGACAGGGACGAAAGCCACTTCCACCAAACCGCGTTAGAACCTTTCGAAGTCTGCTGTGCAATCGTGATCACGGCTTATGTGCTGCTCGAAATCCTCATGTACCCAAGTACATTCCGGTTTCTGCGCTGCTCTGCACCCTGCTGACGGTTGCTTGTCACAGATCATAAACAGGTACTTAGGCAGTTTGCTTGTCTATACAAATTTGTCGGTGTAGTCTGCGTGTCATCCCACAATCGATGATGGAATGGCCAATGCAAAAAATTACACTGACTCCTGGCAAACTCACCTTGGCTCAGCTGCGCCAGATCATGGCTGGTGGGGTGCAGATCACATTGGATCCTGCGGCTATTCCAGGTATTGAGGCAGGCAGTCGGACTGTATCAGCCATCGTGGCTAAAGGTGCCCCTGCTTATGGCATCAATACTGGCTTCGGCCGGCTTGCCTCAACGCATATTCCCGCAGATCAACTTGAACTTTTGCAAAAGAACCTGGTTTTGTCGCATGCCGTGGGTGTTGGCGAGCCTCTGGCGGCACCAATAGTACGCCTGCTGCTGACATTGAAAATCTCCAGCATGGGCCGCGGTTTTTCAGGCATCCGGCTGGAAGTGATCGAATCACTGCTCAAGCTGCTCAATGCAGATATCCTGCCGTGTATTCCTGCGAAGGGTTCGGTTGGGGCATCCGGCGACCTTGCGCCATTGGCGCATATGGCAGCGGTGCTGCTGGGTGCAGGGGAGGTGCTTTGCGATGGCCGAACCCTGCCGGCGACGGAAGGGCTGGCCCGGTTGGGTATGAGCCCCATGACGTTGGCAGCGAAGGAAGGCTTGGCCTTGCTTAACGGCACCCAGGCCTCGACGGCCATCGCATTGGTGAACCTGTTCGCGATTGAAGATTTGTATCAGACCGCTTTGGTTGCTGGTGCACTCAGTGTCGATGCTGCTGCTGGGTCTGTTGCGCCGTTTGACGACCGCATTCACCAGCTGCGCGGCCACCCAGGGCAGATTGCAGCAGCGTTGGCCTATCGTGAGCTTCTGGCGGGTTCCGGTATCAATCATAGCCATCAGAATTGTGGCAAGGTACAAGACCCATACAGCCTACGTTGCCAGCCGCAGGTCATGGGTGCGGTGCTTGATCAGATTCATCACGCAGCGGTGGTGCTGTTGCGCGAGGCGGATGCCGTGTCGGACAACCCATTGGTATTCCCGGATACAGGCGAGGTGATTTCGGGTGGTAACTTCCATGCTGAGCCTGTGGCGTTCGCCGCGGACAATCTCGCAATCGCATTGGCAGAGATTGGCGCATTGGCCGAGCGCCGGATTGCGTTGCTGGTTGATGCATCGCTATCGGGTCTGCCGCCGTTTCTGGTGCGTGACGGTGGGGTGAACTCCGGCTTTATGATTGCCCATGTGACGGCTGCTGCGTTGGCGAGTGAAAACAAGACCCTATCTCACCCAGCTTCGGTGGACAGCCTGCCGACGTCGGCGAATCAGGAGGACCACGTTTCGATGGCTACCTTTGCGGCGCGTAAGCTTGGCGAGATTGTTGACAACGTTGCCAACATTCTCGGTATTGAATTGTTGGCGGCTGCGCAGGGGGTGGATTTGCGTGCGCCGCACCAGACATCTTCACGCCTGACACCAGCAATGCGGCTGATCCGGGAGCATGTAAAACATTATGATGCCGACCGTTATTTCGCCCCCGACATTGCTGTGGTGACCGGGCTGGTAAAACGGGGCTTATTCGCTACCATGTCACCATTACGATTTGACTCACAGGTATGACGACACCTGCTTATCAGCAGATAAAAAACTATGTGCTTGCTGCCATTCAAGCAGGTGAGTGGCGCGAGGGAGACTTGGTGCCATCTGAAAATGAGTTGGTGAAGCGTTTTCAGGTGGCGCGCATGACCGTGAATCGTGCGATTCGCGAGCTGGCGGCAGAAGGTGTGCTGACCCGCAGCCAGGGTGCGGGCACGTTTGTGGCGGCGACCAAGTACCAGAGCACGCTCATCGAGATCAAAAGCATTGCCGATGAAATCCGCGCGCGCGGACATGCCCACAGCGCCGAGGTGCTCAGGCTGCAAGCGGTGAAGGCCGATGCTGCGCTGGCGGCGGAAATGGGCGTGGGGCCTGGTGCGCGGCTATTTCACTCCCTGATTCTGCACCATGAGGATGGGGTGCCCATTCAGCTGGAAGATCGTTGGGTGAACCCCGTTTTGGCGCCTGATTATCTTGGCCAGGACTACACGGTAAGTACGCCGAATGAGTATCTGATGCGGGTGGCGCCGCTTTCCCGCGTTGAATATCGTATTGAAGCGAGCCGGCCCGATCGCACGGCTCGCGCCAAACTGGCAATGGACCGTGACGAACCCTGTCTGGTACTGCATCGGCGTACTTTCTCTGCAAGCCAGGTCGCCAGCATGGCTAAGCTCTATCATCCGGCGGGGCGTTACCAGTTCAGTGGCTATTTCTGAGAACCTATTCAAAGTCTACTGCGCGTCAGCAATACGGTGTTGAAAACAGCCTCGGAATGCTCATTTACCACTTGTAAACTCCGCTTCCTCGGCTGTTTTCGCCTTGTCTTGCTTTAGCTCGCGAGACTTTGAACAGGTTCTGAAAGCTTGTCGCTATCTTACTGTGTAGCTGTGATCTGGGCTTATGCGCTAGCTGGAGGGCATTCAAGCAGACTTGGGCTGTTTGCCTGAAATCTTTGAGCTGCTGGATTCCTGGGCTTTGTTATTCGCCATCTGGGCGGGCACTGCTTGGTAATGGGCTTGTTTTTCTTCGGTCAGCTCTGCCAATCTATCATCTGCAGCACGCAGCCTGCCTGCCAGCATCAGCGCCAGGTTTCTATATAGCTTGGCAGCCTCCGCGGCAGTCCATAGTGCGCGTTCCCGTTCGTAGACAAGCACGCGTACAGGCTCCAAGGTTTCGACACTGGCGGATCGTGCACGGTGGTCCAGAAGCGCCAGCTCACCAAAGGTTTCGCCTTGCCCGAGCCTTGCTAATTCATGTTCCCCTGTGCTCGAACGACGCTTGACCACCACTTTGCCCGACATCAGCACATATAAGGCATAACCGGGGTCACCTTCCTGGATCAGGCGCGTACCGGATGGATGGCTTTCCATACGGCAATGGCGGAGGAAGTCACGCGCTTCTTCTGCGGTAAACGCCTTGAAGAGATTCACCGTAGTGATCAACTTTTTGACTAAGGCCTCGTTATGCATGCTGGTTACCGGGTTGGTAAGGCGTGTGGAGAAGACGCGTTCTAGAACCTGCTCAACCTTACTATTCAGCCGTGATCAGGCTTCTAGAATCCTATGTGTTTTAGATGTTTTTTCCTGTTTAAGCTTGCCAACCACCTGTAGTACAAAAAACCTCAGGCATTCAAGGCGTCGAGCAGACGTTGGTGGATGCCGCCAAAGCCACCGTTGCTCATGACCAGTATCTGGTCGCCTGAGCGTGCCTCTGCCACGATGGTGGCGACCAATTGGTCCATATCCATCATCGTTTGTGCCCGCTCGCCCAGCGGAGTTAATGCTTCTGCCGGGTCCCACCCCAATTGGGCGGCATAGCAGAACACCTTGTCCGCATCACGTAGACTATCGGCCAGCAAGGCTTTCATCGTCCCGAGTTTCATGGTGTTGGACCGCGGTTCCAGCACCGCCAAAATACGGCCGGTACTCAACTTACTGCGCAGGCCCGCAACCGTTGTTGCAATCGCAGTGGGATGGTGGGCAAAGTCATCGTAGACAGTCACGCCCCGTACGACGCCCCGTACTTCCATACGCCGTTTTACGTTCTTGAATTCTCCAAGGGCGGCGATTCCAACTTCGGTGCTGACGCCCACATGGCGGGCTGCAGCCAATGCGGCCAGTGCGTTGTACTGGTTATGCTCGCCAAATAAGGCCCACTGCAACCTGCCTTGAGTCTGCCCATCAAGCCGTACTTCGAAGCCATCATCATATTGGCTGCCTACCTGCCAGCCGCTGTCCGGGTCTGTTGCGCCAAAGTGTTCGACCTCTGACCAGCATCCTCGCGCCAGTACTCTTTGCATGCTGGCCTCATGGCCATTGACGATCAATCGGCCTTGACCGGGTACGGAGCGCACCAAATGGTGGAACTGCGTTTCAATAGCGGGTAGGTCCGGGAAAATGTCGGCGTGGTCGAATTCCAGATTGTTCAGGATTGCTGTGCGGGGACGGTAGTGGACGAATTTCGAGCGTTTGTCGAAGAACGCGGTGTCGTATTCGTCCGCTTCGATCACGAAGAAAGGCGAGCGGCCGCCTTTTTCCTGGCGTGGCTCTCCCGGCGCTCGGGCTGAAACGCCAAAGTTCTCCGGCACTCCACCGACCAGGAAGCCGGGTGCCAGGCCGGCGTATTCCAGAATCCAGGCCAGCATCGAGGTGGTAGTGGTCTTGCCATGGGTGCCGGCAACCGCTAATACCCATTTGGGAAAGGATGGGTCACGCAGGACATGTTCAGCCAGCCATTGCGGACCGGAGACGTATGGTAGGCCCCCGTTCAGAATGGCTTCCATCAACGGATTGCCACGAGACACCACATTGCCGATGACGTAAATATCGGCATGGAGATTGATCTGATCGGGCGAGTAGCCTTCAATGAGATGTATACCGGCAGCTTCCAGCTGCGTGCTCATGGGGGGGTAGACGTTGGCATCGCAGCCGGTCACCTTATGGCCTGCAGTACGGGCCAGTTGGGCGATACCGCCCATGAAAGTGCCGCAAATACCGAGAATATGGATATGCATTGGAGGAGGAATTCCGGTTACGCCTGCCGTATGGCAGGCGCTGGGTAATAGGCTCTGACCTGAAACTTGGGTTGATGATAATGAACGAGGCCCTATGACAGCTCCTTCCTCGCCCACACTTACACCAGCCGATATTGCGCGCATCGCTTTAAGGCGGCTCGCTGAATTGGGCTTGGCGCCAACACCAGAAAATTACACCAAATTCTACAATGCCATCGCGGCAATCAAGTCGCCCATGGATAAGAGCGAAGAAGAGCTGAAGAGCGCGTATCAGGTGTTGTTCAGGGTATCGGATGTGCTTGATGGCATGACCGAGACATCCGGCGCTTTGCTGGAAGATCTGGTCCGCGGCGGTGAAGTCATGAATCAGTCTCTTGATGGACTCAAGACGAAACTCAGCCAGGAAGCGTTTGAGAAAGCATTGAATAATCTGATCGAATCCACTGATTCGGTCTGTCATAACATCAGTGCTTCGCATCGGGACTTACAGGATTTGAAGACGGCGGTAGTCAAGATTCAGTCCGAACTCGCTATCAATCGCAAGACCATGGAACAGGACCCGCTGACAGGTGCATTGAACCGGCAGGGTTTGGAACATTTGCTGGCTGCCGAAGTAAAGCGGACCCGGCGTGCGCGGTTGCCTATGTCAGCGGCAATGATCGACCTGGATGAGTTCAGGCAGGTCAACGACAGGTTCGGGCATCTGGTGGGTGACAAGGTACTGGTTCACTTTACGAGCATCATCAGAGCCGTGCTGCGTGAAAGCGACATCCTGATCCGTTACGGCGGAGAGGAGTTTCTGCTGTTACTACCTGAAACCGATATCAATGGCGCGCAGTTTCTCGTTAACCGCCTGCGCGACGTGAATGCCAAGACCTTGTTTACTCAAGGGGGAAGGAATGTCGATATCCGTTTCTCCACCGGGGTGGCCCAGCTTAAGGATGAAGAAAACGGCCATGCCATGCTGCTTCGGGCTGACGAGGCAATGTACGGCGCCAAACGGCTTGGTCGGGACCAGATAATGTTGGCAGGTTGAGAAGTAGAGCTTACCAAACCTTGCGTTCTGCCAGCAGTGCTGTAGCGGCAGCGGAGGGTAGGGGTTTGGCGAAGTAGTAGCCCTGTGCGAAGTCGCAGGCCATGTCGCGCAGTGCGGCGAGTTGTTCAGCGGTTTCCACGCCCTCTGCAATTACGCTGATGCCGAGATTGCGTGCCAGTAGAACGATCGCCCGGACGATCTCTCGGCTGAAATGGTCTTCGGTGATCTGCCGCACAAATGAGCCATCCACTTTCAGTACGTTGGACGGGAAGCGATGCAGATACGATAGCGACGAGTAACCGGTACCAAAGTCGTCCATCAATATCTGGATCCCCCGGCTGCGGATTGCTTCCAGCATGGCGATGATGGCATCGGTGTTGTCCATCAGGATGCTTTCGGTGATCTCCAGTTCAAGGCGGTCCGGGACGATGTTGGCATCGGCGATCGCCTGGTCGATCTGCTCGATGAGGTCGGGTTGATCGAACTGTTTGCCCGATAAGTTGACGCTGACCCTCAACAGCATGTCGGGGAATTGCAGTTGCCAGGCGGCGATCTGCAAGGCGGCGCTTTCCAGCATTTGCCGGCCTATCATGTTGATCAGGCCGATTTCCTCGGCAAGTGGAATGAACTCCGCAGGGTTGACCAGTTTGCCATCGGGTTGCTGCCAGCGGGCGAGCGCTTCGAAGGCGGCGATCTGGCCCGACTGTAAGTCAACGATGGGTTGGAAGAACGGCAGGAATTCGTGTTCCGCCAAGGCGCGGCGCATTTCCTGTTCCATCTTCAGAGCGCGCAGCATCGTGCCTTGCATGGCCCGGTCGAATACCTCGAATTTGCCGCGCCCATGCTGTTTGGCCCGGTGCATGGCGGTGTCGGCGTCGCGGATCATTTCTTCGGGGTGGGAATAGCCACCTGTGGAAAGCGCGATACCCACGCGGGCGCCGGGGTATACCTCGTTGCCTTCGATATCGACGGGCTTGGCCAGCTCATCCAGCATCTGTTCGGTAAATCGGATCGCATCATTCGGGTCGTCTATCGCGTCGAGCAGGATGGCGAACTCATCGCCACCAAAGCGCGCTACGACGTCGCCCGGACGTTGGACTTGGCTGAGCCGTTCTGCTGTGATGCGCAGGATGCGGTCACCGCTGGTATGGCCAAAGCTGTCGTTGATATAACGGAAACGCTCCAGATTCAGACAAAGTACGGCACACAGGTAATCGCTCGAACGGCCTGCATGGCCAAGTGCAAAGCCGAGGAAGTCGGTGAACATGGCCCGATTGGCCAGCCCAGTCAGATTGTCGTGTAATGCGTCGTACAGCATCTGCTCTTCGGCGCGCTTACGTTCGGTGATATCGGTAAGCGAACCGGCCATACGATGTGCCGTGCCGGTAGTGGGGTCGATTAGCGCCATGCCGCGGGTAAGCATCCAGCGCCATGATCCATCGCGGTGGCGCAGCCGTTGCTCTGCTTCGAAGTGAGGGGTTTCTCCCTTGAGGTGGCGTATCAACTGGCTGCGTATGCTCTCTACTTCATCCGGATGCATCAGCGCACGCCAAGTGGACGGCAGCGGGGCGAATTCATCGTCCTCGGTATAGCCGAGCAGTACCTTCCAGCGTGGGGAGACGTACAGCGTTTCTTCCCGGATATGCCAATCCCAAAGCCCATCGTTTGCGCCACGGATGGCGAGCTCGTAACGTTCCTGGCTTTCACGCAGCGCAACTTCGGCATCGTACTTGGCGCGCCGGTTGCCGGTTTCGCGCAGCTCCCGTTCTACGACACTGGCAAGTCGCTTCAGATGTGTCTTCAGGATGAAGTCGTTGACGCCCGCCTTCATCATGGCGACGGCGGATTCTTCACCGATTGTGCCGGTTACCACGATAAAGGGGATGAGCAGGGTACGTTCGCGGAATACGGCAAGGGCTTGCTGGGCTGAGAAATGTGGCATGGAGTAGTCGGACAGGACAAGATCCCAGGTCTCCTTCTCCAGCGCTTCCCGCATGGTTTCTTCTGCTTCGACCCGACGATAGTTCACCTCGAAACCCTGGCGGCGCAGGGCGAGGACATTCAAGAGCGCGTCATCTTCCGAGTCGTCGACGACGAGCACCTTGAGCGATTTGACGAGAGGCGACGTATCGACCATATGTCAGCCGTATCAGTCGTCTGGGAACCTGTTCACTGTATTACTCCACGTCCCTTATCGGGCTTGCTGTATTGCCTGAATGCCTCCTATACCTGCGTACATTTCAATTTCTAGTGCTGCTTTACGTTGTTAGCCGATGGATCAGCCTTAAGGCTTGACGGGCTCGTTCAACATCAGCCAATAAATGCCGACCTGCTTGACCACTTCCATGAATTGCATGAAATCAACGGGCTTACGAATATAGCTATTGGCACCGAGGCTATAGCTTCTGACTAAGTCGTCTTCTTCTTTGGAAGTAGTCAGCACCACGACCGGGATCAGCTTGGTGGCCTCATTGGCGCGTATCTGGCGTAGGACTTCAATACCGTTGAGCTTGGGCAGCTTGATGTCGAGCAATATCAATACGGGAAGTTCTTCCGCGTTGCGATTCGAGTGGCTGCCTCGTGCGAACAGATAGTCCACGGCTTCCTGGCCATCACGGGTTACGACGATCGGGTTCTGGATACCATTTTTACCGAAGGCCCGCAGGGTCAGTGCTTCGTCATCCGGATTATCTTCCACCAGCAAAATTGGGGCCTGCATTTTGCACCATCCTTTGATTCGAATCTCCCAAACATTAGACCACGCCTGCCCTTGACGGCAAGGTACTTGGCAGGCGCGATAGTCATGCTCTATTGGAGATTTTTGGAAACGATTTCATATACGTCACGTGACAAATCGGCATGCGCTGCCAAACGTTCCAGCGCATTTTTCATCGCCGCGCGTCGTTTAGGCTCAAGCTTTTTCCAGCGGTTGAAACAACCCGCCAAGCGGGCGGCAACCTGGGGGTTCAGCTTGTCGAGCGCCAGGATGGTATCGGCTGCGAATATGTAGCCCGACCCATCTGCCGTATGAAAGCCAGCCAGATTGTTGTGCAGCAACGCACCAATCAGCGCGCGGACTTTGTTTGGGTTGGTGATGGAAAAGGCCGGGTGTTGCATCAATGCTTTTACATGGGTGACAGTACCCAGGCGATGGCTAAGTGCTTGCAATGTGAACCACTTGTCCATGACCAAAGCATCGTCAGCCCATTTCTGGGCAAATGCATCAAGCGCAACATTGCCTTCCTGCCAGTTCACCAAGCCGGCCAGTGCTGCTTGGGCATCGGTCATGTTGTTTGCTGTGGCGTATTGTTGTTTGGCAAGTTCTATCAGGCCAAGTTCATCGAGCTCAGCAAGATAACTTAAGCAAACGTTTTTCAATGAGCGGCGCGCAACGGCAGCGGCTTCGAATTGGTAGGGACTATCGTCCTGCATGCGGGTGAAGCAGGTTCTGAGCTCGTTACGTAAAGCACGGGCCAACCCCAGTTTCATTGCATCACGTCCAGCGCGGATGGCATTGGGATCGATTTCCGACTGTTGGTCTGCCAGATAGGTTTCAGCAGGCAAGGTCAGCATCAATGCGACCAGAGCTGGGTCGAGCGTCTCATTGGTCAATACCAGACGCATCGCCGCGACGAAATCGTCGTTCAGTACAAGCGACTCACCTGCATGGGCGGCATCGATGAGTACCTGCAGATCCTGCACCATCAGTGTTTGGCCGGCCTCCCAGCGACAGAATGCATCGCTGTCGTGCGCCAGCAGATGGACCAGCTGTGAACGGCTGTAGGGGAAGTCCAGCTTTACCGGTGCCGAGAAGTTGCGCAGCAGTGAGGGCACGGGTTCTTCCTTCACATTGATGAAGGTGAACGACTCATTGACGGCCTTGATAGACAGCACACGAGTACCCGTGGTGGCAGCCGCATCCTGGGCCAGTTGCAAGGGCAAGTCTTGACCGTCGCCGCCAACCAAGCCCAGGGCAAGGGGGATATGGAACGGCAGTTTTTCTGGCTGGCCTGGCGTTGCGGGGCAGCGTTGGGCGATATCCAGCGTATAGGTTTGCGCTGTAGCGTCGTAACGGCCGCGTACAGTCAGTTCTGGCGTACCGGCTTGTGAATACCAGCGTGAGAACTGGTCGAGGTCATACTCGTTGGCATCCGCCATGGCGGCACGGAAGTCATCGCAGGTGACGGCTTGGCCATCGTGGCGCTTGAAGTAAAGATCCATCCCTTTACGAAAGCCATCACGGCTCAGCAGGGTCTGATACATGCGTACGACTTCAGCGCCCTTTTCGTACACGGTGACGGTGTAGAAATTGTTGATCTCGATATAGCTTTCCGGACGAATGGGGTGTGCCATCGGGCCAGCATCTTCGGCGAACTGGTGGGTACGCAAAACCCGTACCGCATCGATACGGCAGACGTCGGCACTGCCCATATCGGCCGAGAATTCCTGGTCGCGGAAGACAGTGAGGCCTTCCTTGAGCGAAAGCTGGAACCAGTCGCGGCAGGTAACGCGGTTACCGGTCCAATTGTGGAAGTACTCGTGGGCGATGACGGATTCGATGCCATCGAAGTCCATGTCGGTCGCAGTATCCGGTCGCGCCAGCACGTACTTGGTATTGAATATATTCAGGCCTTTGTTTTCCATTGCCCCCATATTGAAGTCGCTCACAGCGACAATCATGTAGGTGTCCAGATCGTATTCCAGGCCATAACGCTGTTCATCCCATGCCATTGCTTTCTTGACCGAGGTCATGGCGTGGTCGCATTTATCTAGGTCTGCCGGTTCGACAAAGATTTCCAGGATGACTTCGCGCCCGGACATCGTCCGGTATTTATCCGACAGCTTGACGAGCTTGCCGGCAACCAGCGCGAACAAATAGGCTGGTTTTTTGAACGGATCTACCCACTTCACCCAATGGCGGTTCTTGTCAAGCTGGCCCTCGCCGACTTTGTTGCCGTTGCTCAGCAGGATGGGCCACTTCTGTTTGTCGGCCACGATGGTTGTTGTAAACCGAGCCATTACATCCGGGCGGTCCAGATAGTAAGTGATCTTGCGAAAACCCTCGGCTTCGCACTGGCTGTAGAAGTTGGCGCCGGAGCGGTACAAGCCATTCAAGCTCGTATTCGTTTCCGGGTGGATGAGGGTGACAATTTCCAGAATCGCATTGTCGGGCATTGCCGTAATGGTCAGCGACTCGTCATCGAGTTTGTAACGGTCAGCAGCCAATGTCTCGCCATCAAGCTTGATCGACTCGAGCGTCAATTCACGACCATGCAGGCACAAGGCTGCACGCGGATCGGCATGTTCGGGGTTGCGGTGTAGCACCAGACGTGAGGTGACGCGGGTTTGGGTTTCATCCAGATCGAAAGTCAAATCGACTTTATCAATCATGAAAACAGGAGGTGTGTAGTCATGCAACTGGATGGCTTGAGGGGTATTGGCATCGAGTTTGGCCATATCTCTTCTCTGGCGGCAGCAAGGTCAGGATCACTGTGACTTGCAGTTAACGTTATTGTTTCCACCGGCTGGACAGTTTGATGCGATGAGGTCTGGCTGGCGCCATTTCACATCCTCGCCACGGTCATGTGCCTTGCCTGTCAAGTCTAAACAGGCACATGAAAGCCGGTGTGGCCGCGATTATAAACGGTGGTTTTTCCCCCGGCTTGCTGGTGTACAAGCGGGCATGATTTGTGGGCAATCTGTCACGAAATCTATATGCATTTAAATCGCCATTTATAGATGAAAATCTTCGTTTTTTGCATATGGGTGCACTGCTATTCTGGTCTGACCAGCTAGGTTTCCCGATCGGCAGTTCCTATGTATATCTACGACGATTACGACCAGCAGCTTGTTGACCAGCGTGTTGCTCAGTTCCGTGATCAAACCCGCCGTTTTTTGTCTGGCGAATTGAGTGGGGAGGAGTATCGCCCGTTACGGCTGCAAAATGGCCTCTACATTCAACGCTATGCCCCTATGTTGCGCGTTGCCATACCGTATGGCTACCTGCGTAGTGATCAATTGCGGGCGCTTGCTCAGATTGCGCGCCAGTACGACCGCGGCTACGGCCACTTCACCACTCGGCAGAACATCCAATTCAACTGGCCAAAGCTGGAGGATGTGCCCGACATCCTTGCCGACCTTGCCCGCGTTCAAATGCATGCGGTGCAAACCAGTGGCAATTGCGTGCGCAACACGACAACCGACCAGTTCGCTGGTGTTGCACATGATGAGTTGATCGACCCGCGCCCATGGTGCGAAATCATCCGTCAATGGTCGACATTTCACCCGGAATTTGCCCACTTGCCGCGTAAGTTCAAGATTGCCGTCAGTGGTTCGCTACAAGATCGTGCTGCAACCTGGGTGCACGATATTGGCATCCATGTCGTCAGGAACGAGGCCGGGGAGGTTGGCTTCAAGGTGATAGTTGGCGGTGGACTTGGCCGTACCCCGATGGTGGGGGCGGTAATCCGTGGTTTTCTACCCTGCGAACACCTACTGAGTTATCTGGATGCTGTATTGCGTGTGTACAACCGCTATGGCCGTCGCGACAACAAATACAAGGCACGCATCAAGATTCTGGTCAAAGCCATGATACCGGAGGCGTTTGCCGCCAAGGTAGAGGCCGAGTGGGCTTACTTGAAAGATGGCCCGATGACGCTGACAAAAGCCGAAATCGACCGTATGGCCGGCTTCTTCACATCCCCGCCTTACGAGCCTTTACCTTCAGAGGATACCGGCTTTGCCAAGCAAAAGGCTGAAAGCAAAGCTTTTTCGCGCTGGGTGGAACGCAATGTCTTCAAGCACAAGCAATCGGGTTATGCCGCAGTTACCTTGTCGTTGAAGGCTACCGGCATTGCCCCTGGTGATGCGACCGATGTGCAGCTTGATGCTGTGGCCGAATTGGCAGATCAATATGCCTTTGGTGAGATACGCGTCAGCCACGAGCAGAATCTGATCCTGGCGGACGTCAAACAATCCGACTTATGGGCAGTGTGGGAAGCCGCAAAGAAGCTGGGATTCGCCACACCGAATATTGGGTTGCTTACGGATATTGTTTGCTGCCCAGGAGGCGACTTCTGCGATCTGGCCAATGCCAAGTCGATTCCGATCGCTGAAAGCATTCAACGTGTATTCGACGACCAAGACTATTTGTTCGACCTGGGTGATATCGACCTCAATATCTCTGGCTGCATGAATTCCTGCGGTCATCACCATGTAGGCCACATCGGTATTCTTGGTGTGGATAAGAGTGGTTCCGAGTGGTACCAGGTATCGCTTGGTGGCCGCCAGGGGCATGACGCGAGCCTGGGTAAGGTGATTGGCCCAAGCTTTGCCCAGGATGAGGTACCGGGCGTGGTTAAACAGATCATCGACGTATTTGTCGAGCACCGGTTGGGTGACGAGCGCTTCCTTGATGTATTCGACCGGCTGGGAATAGAGCCTTTTAAAACCCGTGTCTACCAGAAGGAGCGGGTTCATGGATAAGCCGCCGCAACTGCTCAAGCTGAATAGGGCCAGTGGCCAGCATGGGTTTTTGGCCAACCCCTGGCTGCGCTTCAGTGAAATAGAGGACGAACCCGTACCGCCAAACAGTCTCATCACGCTGAAGGCATGGTTGGCACGTCGTGACGAGTTGATCAACCGTGCGGATGTGGGTATCTGGCTTGCACCGGATGACGAACCGGAAGTGCTCGGTGTGGATGCAGCCAAGCTAAGTATTATTGCGGTGGACTTCCCAACGTTTACCGATGGCCGTGGTTTCAGCATCGGTCGGCTGTTACGTGAGCGATATGGTTTTCAGGGCGAGCTGCGCGCGGTGGGGGATGTTTTCAAGGACACCTTGTTCTATCTGCGCCGCTGCGGTTTTGATGCCTTTGAAATCCGGCCTGACAAGGATGCGGAAGAGGCTGCCAAGGGGCTTAATGACTTCAATAATGCGTACCAGGGCGCAGTGGATCAACCGTTGCCTTTGTTTCGCCGTCGAGGCCAGTAGAGCATGGCTGGCAAAGTCTATCTGATTGGTGCTGGGCCTGGCGCGGCGGATCTGATCACTGTTCGCGGTATGCGTTTGCTACAGCAGGCGGATGTTGTCCTCTTCGATGCGCTGGTTCAGCCCGAAATGTTCGACTATTGCCAGAGGGCGGAATTGATCGACGTGGGTAAACGTTGCAACCTCGCTTCCACCCAGCAACGCTTCATCAACAAGATGCTGGTTGATGCTGCACAAAAGCATGCCGTGGTGGTGCGCCTCAAGGGAGGCGACCCGATGTTATTCGGCCGTGCACAGGAAGAACTTGCAGCATTGGATGAGGCTGGGGTCGAATACGAGGTGGTGCCAGGGGTGACAGCTGCGCTGGCGGCGAGTGCGGATGCCGGCGTGTCGCTGACCAGCCGTGGTCTTGCGCGCAATGTGTTGTTTGCCACCGCGCGGGTAGGGTATGGAGAAGACCCGAATGACTGGGTCAAACCTGTCGTGGCAGCGGACACGGTGGTGTTGTATATGGGGGTGAAGCAGGCTGCGGAGGTCGCTGCTGCATTATTGGCGGCCGGCATGCCGGCCAACACACCGCTGTTGATTGTGGAGAATGCATCTCTACCCAGTTCGCGCGAATGGCCGCTCACGCTGGCCGAGTTGCCAAAGGCGGCTGATTGGCACTTGGCGGGCCCTGCCATCTTGCTGATTGGTGAGGTATATCGCGCCAAACTTGCCTTGGCCGAGCCACTGGCCACTGCGCATCGGAAGTGCAGCGCTTGAAACACCCTCGGAATGCTCATTTACTACTTATATGAACTTTGCGTCCTCAGGTGTTTTCGCTTTGTCCCTCTTTAGCTGGGCTCGCGAGACTTTGAACAGGCTCTCAGTAAGTCAATAGGCCATCCCGCTTTGGTCCGTGCTGCAACTCGCGTTGTTGCTGGCTGTTAAGGTCGGTATCCAGAACGCGGTAGAGCGACCAGCATAAGCCCAACATTAAAATCGCGAAGGGCAGGGCGGTGATGATCACCATGGCTTGCAGCCCTTTTAATCCGCCTGACAACAACAATACGCTGGCAATACCCGAAATCATCAGCCCCCAACATAACTTGATACGTGCGGACGGGTCGGCAGCACCGTTGCTGGACAACATGCCGAGCACAAAAGTGGCGGAATCGGCCGAGGTGACGAAGAACACACCTAACAGCAGCAGTGCGATCAGCGACAGCCATTGCGCCATGGGCAAGTTGGTAAACAGGCTGAACAAGGCGCCTGCGATATCGGTTTGTACGGCGGCGACCATGGGTGCGCCATCGAACATGGCCTGATGCAAGCCGGTGCCGCCAAAGATGGCAAACCAGGCGAAGCTCAGCAGGGTGGGCGCGAACATCACGCCAAGCACGAATTCGCGAATGGTGCGGCCACGTGAGATGCGAGCGATGAAAAGGCCGACAAAGGGCGACCAGGTAATCCACCAGGCCCAATAGAACACGGTCCAGTCCTTGATCCAGTTATCGCCCACGAAGGGGGCGAGCTTTAGGCTGGTGCTCAGCAGGTTGTTCAGGTAACCGCCCAGCGTGGTGGTGAAGACATCGAGAATGAACAATGTTGGGCCACAGACAAGCACCAGTAACGCCAGTGCACCCGCCAGACCGAGATTGGCATTACTCAACCACTGTATGCCGCGTTGTAAGCCAGTAAGGGCGGACGTGAGGAATACAACCGTGGTCAACGCAATCACCACCAGCTGGGTGGTGGTGCCATTCGGGATGCCAAAAACAACTTGCAACCCTGTGGATATTTGCAGTGTGCCCAGCCCTAAAGAGGTGGCTACCCCGAAAGTGGTGCAAAGAATGGCTAATATGTCGATGCTCTGGCCGACCAAGCCTTGGGCATGCCGTCCCAGCAAAGGCTCCAACGCGGCACTTAACAGTGCTGGACGTTTCAGATTGAACTGGGTGTAAGCCAACGCGAGGCCGACGATGCTATATGCAGCCCAAGGGTGCAGCCCCCAGTGGAAGAAGGTTTTCCGCATCGCTTCACGCCCTGCCTGTGCGGTAAGGGCCTTAACGCCAAATGGCGGGCTGGCGAAGTGCGATAAGGGTTCTGCTGCGCCATAGAACACGAGGCCTATGCCCATACCGGCGGCGAACAACATGGCAAACCAACTAAGGCGCGAAAATTCAGGCTTCGCATCGTGACCGCCAAGGTGGATCTGACCAAAGCGGCTTAGCGCCAGGAACATGGCGAACAGCAGGAAAGTCAGCATGGTCAGAAGGTAGAACCAGCCGAATCTGCTCAGGGTCTGATCAAGAAGGAAATGGGTGGTGCTGGCGAGCTGGCCAGGTGCAATGATGCCCCAGCCAAGAAACAGGCCGACCAAGGCGAGGGAAAGGCGAAATACCATGCTTATCTCCGGTTAATGTGCTGCTTCGCCGGTACTGCGATAGAAAAATGAGGTGCCAGCCGTGGAAATAGCCGGTGGCAACAAGGCGAAACAGCGATTGAGAGCGGATGGAGCAGGAGCCGGGGAGGCCCCAAGTTGATTACCTGAGTGGTGGCAATCGGCGCGAACCCGAGGGACGCAAGAGATGGAAAATCAGTTGGTAAAAACAGAAAAAAGATTGGTCATTCGACTGATTGATTGCAAGTCATTGACCAATAAGACCTTTTATAGTCTGTCGGAATTATCTCGTCTTGTAAACCCGGGTTAGCCGTCAACGTAAGCTTCGTGTGTCCATCTAAAGAATCTGCTCAAAGTCTCACGAGCCAGGGTAAGACAAGGCGAAATTCAGCTGAGGATGCGGAGTTTACAAATGGTAAATAAGCATTCCGAGGGTGTTTTTAACGCCGTACTGCCGACGCACAGAAGACTTTGAACAGGTTCTAACTTGGCTGTGTCGTGACGATCCACCCTTCCAACGGATCGATGGAAAGCGGTAACCCATGATGCGGACGTGTCGCTGCCCAGCCGGCCTGCATCAGACACAGCACGGCATCGAGTCTATCTGCACTGCCTTCCTCGATAAGGGACTGTACTGTCGTCGCGTCGTTGATATGCAGCTGCATGCCAAGCGGGTGCCTACTTTCTATTAGTGCCTGCACGATCGTTGCGCGATGCGCTTGTCGGCCAGCGGTCTGCTTGGCTTTCTCGTCGCTCTTGTAACTGGCATTGCCGATAATCGATCTGGCTAGTAGTGCGGGGTAGCCTTCCAACGCCACGCGTTTGGCATCTCCTTCGTGTAGGCCGGGAAGGTGCGCACCAGCTGCCAGTAAGCGGGGAGCTCCTTCTTTCAGCATGAATGCGACGGGTGGGTTGACCCACTTCATAGAAGGGCTTGAGCGTGCTACCAGGTCGGTCGCGCGATGAGCGAATTTGTTGCCGACAGGGCGGGATGCACAAAACGTTTTGAATGTATCCACCAGCTCGCTACGGGATTGGTTTGCCAGTTGCCGAATCAGCATGTCCCATTGGGTCGGCCATTGCAGTGTCTGAACAAGTTCACGTGGCAAACCGAATGGAAAATCGCACGCTGCCAACCAGGGGCCTGGCTGTGTCAGCAAATCTTCAAAAGCATGGAAGTCGGTTAAGTGAAGCAGGGCGTGCAATGCAAGTACATTGCCGTTCAACCGGCCTTGCGCCACGGTAATAGGCTTGCTTTTGCTAGGGCGGCTGGTGAAGTCAATGCCAAGTAGCAACATGTTTGATAGCCGAAATAGGCGATGGGCGGTTGTGCCAGTTTAGGGAATTCCCCAGTCTGTAGGCGGGGGGGCGGGACTACAATCTTGCCGGCATGGCCATAATACGGCTGCGCGAATGGTTTGTTTGACGCCTGTTTTGCCGCTGCTGGCGATCCTGCTGTGTAACGCGTGACAGAACGTAAACAGGCTCTGAGAGTCTTATTTTACAAGCTGGTGCAGCAGGATTTTGAACAGGCTGTATGTTTCTACCCGTTCCAGATGCAAGTTGAGGTGTGGGGCGGATGTACCTACCAAAGAGATGAGGATGACTGTGAAAAAGACCCATGTATTTGCGCTGACAGTGACTGCGGCATTGGTGCTTGCGGCTTGCGGCAAGAAAGAGGAAGCACCTGCGGAAGGAGGTTCGGCTGCTGCCGATGCGCAAGTGGTGAAGATCGGTTTTGCCGCTCCGCTGACTGGTCCACAAGCGCACTATGGCAAGGGTTACCAGAATGGCGTGTCGCTGGCGATTGACGATGAAAACGCGTTGAACCCTGAAATCGGCGGCAAGAAAGTGAAGTTTGAGTTGCTGTCGGAAGATGATCAGGCTGATCCGAAAGCCGGCGCACAAATCGCCCAAAAGCTGGTGGATAGCGGTGTGATGGGTGTTATTGGCCACTTCAACTCGGGTACATCGATTCCGGCTTCCAAAGTGTATTCCGACGCAGGTATTCCGCAGATTGCAATGGCGACAGCTCCTGCCTACACCCGGCAAGGTTTCAAGACCACTTTCCGTTCCATGACTAACGACACCCAACAAGGCAGTGTGTTGGGTAAATATGTGGTGGAAAAGCTGGGTGCCAAGAAGATCGCTATCATCGACGACCGTACGGCCTATGGCCAAGGTTTGGCGGACGAGTTTGAAAAGGCTGCCAAAGCTGCAGGTGCCGAAATTACCAAGCGTGAATTCACCAACGACCGGGCTACGGATTTCGCCAGTATTCTGACCGCGATCAAGGCAACGCCGCCGGATGTCATCTTCTACGGCGGTGCAGACGCCCAGTCTGGGCCGATGGCCATTCAGCTCAAGCGCCTGGGTCTGAAAGCTCCGCTGGTATCGGGCGAGATGACGCGTACCGACAGCTTCCTTTCGCTGGCTGGTAAGGATGCTGAAGGCAGTATTGCGTCGCTTGCTGGTGTGCCGATGGAAAAGATGCCCGGCGGTAAGGATTTCGAAACCCGTTACAAAGCCAAGTACCAGGAAATGGAAATCTATACCCCTTACGGTTATGACTCCGCCCGCCAGATGATTGCCGCCATGAAAAAGGCCAACTCCACCGATCCCAAGGTTTATTTGCCTGTGCTGGCCAAGGAAAGTTATGCCGGTGTGACCTCTTCCGTCATCGCCTTTGATGAATACGGCGATCTGAAGGTTGGTGGTATCACGGTGTACAAGGTTGTGGGTGGTAAGTGGTCGGTGCTGGAGACCCTGGGCGGTCACTAAGAACCTGTTTACGATCTTACTGTGCAGCTGTGATAAGGGCTTATGTGCTGCTCGAAATCCTCATGTACCCACGTACATTCCGGTTTCTGTGCTGCTCTGCACCCTGCTGACAGCTGCTCGTGACAGATCGTCAATAAGCTCAAAGAACCTGTCTTCGGTCTGCTATGCGTCAGCAATACGGCGTTAAAAATAGCCTCGGAATGCTCATTTACCATAAGTAAACCCCGCTTCCTCGGCTGTTTTCGCCTTGTCTTGCCCTAGCTCGCGATACTTTGAACAAGTTCAAACGCCTGCTTACATCTGACTGTGCAGCTGTGATCAGAGTTTATGTGCTGCTCTGCACCCTGTTGACAGCTGCTCGCAATAGATCCTGAGCTGGTAGCGATCCAGCCTTGATCTGGGAACCCACCGTTTCGACGGTGTCAGGTTGTCAGATCAATTAGGTGTTCTTATGGTCTTGTCCTGGCGATAGTGGCATTGTCGCTATCTGATGAATTTGCTGACCATTGCCGGCCAGATGCCCTGCAATATCTACCTCTGTCGGCGGGCACAGTTTTCGTTCAGTTCAATAGCTATGCTTTCTACTGGCTATAGTTAGGACGCATGGCATTTTTATTGGCTGACAGCGCAAGTAGGTATCACCAATGTCGCGTAGTTCTGCCAGAACTTTTAAATGCTGAGGGAGCCCTAATTCAGGACTGGAGGCATTTATTATGGTTAGGGGCATATGGTGCTTAGGAATAGGCCTGATGTGTATTGGTCACGCATCTGCTTGCCAGATGTCATTGATTTACAATACGGATCCCTCGCCACCTTATATTACCAGCGACAACGAAGTTCCACAGGAAAAGCCAGGCGCTGTAATTGAGTTATTACAAATGGCTGCGAAGCAAATAGGATGTACGCTGGTTCTTACCAGATTGCCAAATAAGCGACTTTTGGCAGAAACGAAGATAGGTATTTATGATGCGGCCATTTTATATTCGTATAGTCCCGAAAGGGCCTTATCTTACGCCTACCCCATGCAGGGCGATAAACCCGATAGCCAACGGCGTATAACTACGCTCGCATATTATCTATATAAGTTGAAGGGCAGTCCGGTAAATTGGGATGGCCAGCAATTTAGTGGTATTAATGGACCAATAGGGGTGAATTACGGTTGGTCTGTAGGAAAGGATATATTGGCGCATGGGATGAAAATATCTGAGTCTTATACGACCAAGCAGAATCTGATACAGCTGCATTTGGGCCGGCTGGAAGCCTACGCAACATTTGGTGCAGTAGGCGATGCTGTTATCCAGCAGGAGAATTTCAAAGATATCGAGCGATTGCCGACGCCTATTTCTAAGAAGGATTATTTCCTGATTTTTAATATTCCGTATTATCAGAAGAATACGGATCAGGTGGAAAAGTATTGGACGGAAATTGGTAAATTGCGCGAAAGCGCATTGCCCGGTCTTCTTAAGAAATATGACTCCGACTGAGGGCGTTCCCTGCGCCCCATTACTGATGCACAGCAGAATTTGAGCAAGTTCTCAACCGGTGCTGGAAGATTCGCGGCCAAGACGGCTCGCCCAGGCCAAGGCTTCCACTTGCATGTGGTTCAAATCGTCCAGGGTCAGCTTACCCAACTGCAATAACCGGTCTTCCGTATAGCTGGGCTCATCCTGCTCCATCCCCTCCACAAGTTGCAGTAATTGCCCCAGCCAACCGCTACGTTCGAGCAAGGCGCGGTGAACGGATTCCTCCAGGCTCAATGCCTGTAACAAAGTGGGCATCGGTTGGCTAAATAGTGCATCAATGAGGCTGAGCATGCCTACCATAAAGCCCCGTTCTGCTAACGGTCGGTCGCCAGGTTTCAGGGCTTTCGTTAACAGTTCCATCAGATAGCCGCGTACCACAGCGGTTTGTACCAGTGGGTCGGCAGAAGCATTACCGCCTGACTGTTGGGCAAATACCATGATCTGTACCCAACGATGCAATTGAGCCCGGCCGAGCAACGTAATGGCTGTCCGTACGCTAGCAACCTTGCGGGGTAGGCCAAATGTCACTGAGTTGACGAGACGCAGCAGGTGTACGGTGAGTTCGGGGGCTTGTTTCAGTGTGATTTCTAATTCGCCAATATCCACATCTGCTGCTACTTGGCCCAGCAGCTTCAGCAGCAACATGGACGAAGGTTGTACCGGCTTGCCACTTAGGATGGTAGGGCGGGCGAAGTGATAACCCTGGAACAGGTCGCAACCTAAGCCATGGCAAAAGTCGTGCTGCTCAGGTGAGTCGACCTTCTCTGCCAGGATATTCACACCAAATGGTTTTAGTGCGGTGACCAAGGCCGCTGTAGAAGCGGGGGGCATGGCCAGAACGTCGAGTTTGACAACTTCTAGCAATGGTAGAAGCGCTTGTTGGGCATCACCAAAGTCGATGACATCATCAAGCGCAAGCCGGTAGCCCGCTGTCTTTAACATGTGGCAGCGTTCAATCACGGCAGGTGTAAGCGCTACGGTTTCCAGTATTTCCAAAACCACGCGTTCACGTGGCAGCACTTCAATCACATCGCTCATCAACAAGGGTTCGGACAGGTTGATGAAACCAAGCTTGTCTTCCAGTACTGACTGCAGGCCCAAGCCGCTGAAAGCATGCTGCATGACTGCAGCGCTGGCGGCTACATCGTCGGTGATCGTGGCGAAATTCTGCTGGTTGGTACGAAACAGTAGTTCATACGCCACGAGTTCGCGCTGACGGCCAACAATAGGCTGGCGGGCGAGGAAGAATTTAGGGAGAGACATATACACGCGAACAAGTAAGGTGCTTTCATCCTAGAACTTGCTATGGCCGATTTCACCTTCCAATAAGCACAGATCACAACAGGTACTTTATCGACGTCATGGGTTTTGTATGGCCTATCCTCAAATAGGAGGCACCTGCAATACCATGAGTATCGTCGATCAACTTACCCGCCACGAATGGCCCTATCTGCTAGGTATCTGCGCTATCTTGCTGGTCGCGTTGTATCGCTTCCGTCCGGATGAGCGACGTAACGTATGGCTTACGCTCCTCTTTCTTGCGCTGGGTAGTATTGGCCTATTCATCGCTCAACTGGCTGCATCGCTTGGGATGAGCCAGGGTGCTGCTGTTCTGAAGGAAATTTTCACCATTCTGCTTGGCCTGGTGGTGATCCGCCTGTTTGGTCTGGTGATATTTCGGCTGGTATTGGTCAGCATGCGGGTTCCCACGCCACGCATACTTGAAGACGTACTGGTCATGGTGGCCTACTTGGCCTGGGGCATGGTGCGGCTGCGTTATGCGGGGCTCGACCTCAGCCAGTTGATCACTACATCGGCTGTACTTACAGCGGTCATTGCTTTCGCGATGCAGGACACACTGGGCAATATCCTGTCGGGTGTCGCGCTTCAGTTGGATGAGTCGTTGGAACTGGGCCAGTGGGTGGTGCTGGGGGATGTGTCAGGCAAGGTGTTGCAGGTGGGTTGGCGCTCCACGCTCCTCGAAACGCGTAATGGTGAAACCGTGGTGGTGCCCAATGCCTGGTTGATGAAGAACAGTTTCCGTGTGCTGGGTAAACGCTTTATCGGCCATGGCATGCTTTGGCGGCGCTGGGTCTGGTTTGAAATTGCCTGGGAGATCCCGCCTGCCAAGGTTCTCGCTGTCTTACAGAATGCGATCCGCGATGGCCGTATCCATGGCGTTTCCAGTGAACCGCCCGCCCAGGCTGTACTGATGGAAGCGCGTGACGGGATATCCCGCTATGCATTGCGCTACTGGCTGACAGACTTCACTGCTGATGATTCGACCGATTCCCAAGTCCGAGCCCATGTATTGACGGCGCTGGTTCGATACAACATCCCGCTGGCGAGTACGACCCACAATGTGTTGATGACAAAGGACAACGATAAGACGGCCGCCCAGCGCCAATCCACCGATATACAACGTCGACTGGAAGCGCTGGAAGGCGTGACCTTGTTTGCGGACTTCACACCGGAAGAACGTCGGCATCTTGCCGAACAGCTGAGCTTCGCCCCCTTTGAGGAAGGGGATGTCATCAGTCGGCAAGGTGCGGTGGCCCACTGGCTCTACATTCTTACCTGTGGGGAGGTCGATGTCTGGCGCGACTACGGTACGCCGATTGCCGAAAGACTCGGGCGTATCAAGGCCAGTAATTTCTTTGGCGAAATGGGATTGATGACCGGGGCGCCGCGCACTGCCACCGTGGTTGCTGCGTGTTATGTCGAATGTTACCGGCTTGATCGCAATAGCTTTGAAGCGATCTTGACTGCCCGCCCTGCGTTGGCGGATGCGCTATCGCATATCCTGGCCGAGCGTCTGCACGACCATCATCTGCATTCAGTTACCCAGACTGATATTCCCGCACCACCGCGTGAAGCCGAACTACTGGAACGGATACGACGTTTCTTCGGTCTGTAGCAGACGTTGGTTTTTTGGGTACCTTTGCATGAGAAAGCAGTATCACTTTCGCCCAGGCGAGCGGGGCTTACTTGCCTGGGACGTACATCGAATGATCGAGCTGACCAAACATCTTCCGGTACGGCAGGTTTCGTTGGATGCCATACAAGAGCTGGATGAGCCCTATTGGTTTGGCGAGGGAAGCGAAGCGCCAACATGCCGGGTGGTGGCTGAGCATGCTCAGCTGATTGCCGAGGCTGATTTGCAGTACCCGGTAATTTTGTCGTCCGATGGCCGGGTCATGGATGGGATGCATCGCATCGCCAAAGCGGTGATACAGGGACGTAGCTGCATTGATGCGGTTCAGTTCGAACAGGACCCTGAGCCACATTTTGTTGAGGTGCATCCGGACGATTTGCCCTATTAGAACCTGTTCACGATCTTACTGCGCAGCTGTGATCAGGGCTTATGTGCTGCTCAAAATCCTCATGTACCTAAGTACATTCCGGTTTCTGCGCTGCTGTGCGTCCTGCTGACAGCTACTCGCGACAGATCTAGAACATGTTTTTAGAGCCTGTTGAGAGTCTGCTGCGCGTCAGCAATACCGCGTTGAAAACGCCCTCGGAATGCTCATTTACCGCTCATAAACTCCGCTTCCGCGGGTGTTTTCGCCTTGTCTTGCTCTAACTTGCAAGACTTTGACTACCCAGCTATACAACATACGCCACGAGTGCTACTCGACGACGGGTGGGGGCTCACGGAATAAGCCTGGCGTGAGGTCGTGCTTTTGCAGCAGGCGATAGAACTCGGTCCGGTTGCGTTCAGCCAGTCTTGCTGCGTCAGCCACGCTACCGTCGGTGAGTTTCAATAGCCTTACCAGATAGTCACGTTCAAAGCGTTGTTTCGCTTCGCTATAGCTGAGCACTTCCACTGCTGGTGCGCGTAATGCGCGTTGCACCAGTGATAGCGGGATGATGGGCGATGTCGCCAAAGCGCAGACCTGTTCGACCGCGTTATATAGCTGGCGCACATTGCCGGGCCACGGGGCGGTTGCCAGTGCTTCCAGCGACTCTGGTGAGAACCCGTTCAGGCGTTTCTGGTACTTCTCGGAAAGCTTGACGAGGAAGTGATTCACCAACAGGGGAATATCTTCCCGCCGCTCTGCGAGGCTCGGTAGGGAAAGAGTGACGACATTGAGCCGGTAGTAGAGGTCTTCACGGAACTGGCCCTCTGCCATTGCGACGTCAAGGTCACGGTGGGTGGCGGAGAGCAGGCGCACATCGATCGGCACCGATTGGCTGGAGCCGACCGGTCGGACTGAACGCTCCTGCAGTACACGCAGTAACTTCACCTGTAGTGGCAAAGGCATGTCACCAATTTCATCCAGAAACAAGGTGCCGCCGCCAGCTGCCTGAAATAGGCCCTGATGGTTGGCTACTGCGCCGGTAAAGGCTCCCTTGATATGGCCGAATAGTTCGGATTCGAGCAGGGCTTCGGGGATAGCGCCGCAATTGATGGCAATAAATGGCGCCTGGGCGCGGGGGCTGGCCTGATGGATGGCTTGGGCAAGCAATTCCTTGCCCGTACCGCTTTCGCCACGAATCAGAACGCTTGCGTCCGAGCCTGCAATCAGCTTGGCTTCAGCCAGGAGCGATGCCATACGGGTGGACCGGCTGACGATGGTTGCGCGCCAGCTGTCGTTGTGGCTGCTGCCTGGGTTGCCGGGTGTGGCGCTAAGTGCAAGCGCCTGGGCAATCTTGTCCAGCAATACCTTGCTGTCAAAGGGTTTGGTGAGGTAACCGAACACGCCACGGGCAGTGGCCTCGACAGCGTCGGGAATCGTACCGTGTGCGGTCAGCAGAATAACTGGTAGCGACCGATATTGTGCACGGATCTGGTCGAACAGGCTCAAGCCATCGCGGTCGGGCAGGCGAACATCGCTCAGGACCAGCTGTGGCCGTTCAATCGCCAGCCGGGCGAGTGCGGCATCGGCGGTACCAACGGCAGTAACGTTGTAACCAGCAGCGCTCAAACGCATGCTCAAGAGTTTAAGCAGATCGGCGTCATCGTCCACCAGCAGGATATGTGCGCTCATGGTTGTGCTCCATTTACTGCCGATGTGGGCCGATTCGGTAGGCTGCGCTCAATGGCTTTGAGTCCTTCAAGTTTTACGGTCAGCGTCTTCAATTGGGTGCGAAGCAATTCCAGCCGTTCATTCTGCTGCTCACTTTTTTTCACGCTATCACGTAGCTGCTGTGACTGGCGCTCGACCGTGTCTTCCAATTTCTTTTGTTCCGCCAGCTGTTCTTCCAGCTTGCGCAATTCTGCCCGGTGATAACTGAGCTGGCTGACCAGTAACTGCGCCATTGCATGGTAGGGCTGGGCATCATTGCCCGGGTTGCGTAGTACCGCTTCCAGCAGCAATTGTGCCTGGGCTTGGTCGGTTGTACTGCGGCTGCGGGCCAACACCAGGCTGAGCTTCATCGCATTGGCGGGGTTGGTGGGCGCGTTGCTGAGGCGTTTAGCCTCGCGAGCTTGTTCAGCGCCGGGCATTTCCTGCAGCTGTTGGTGATAAGCCAGCAATTCCCGGTTTGCCATATCGGTAAGTGTTGTGGGAACAACAGGATCGGTGGCGCGTTTGGTGGCACAACCAGCTAGACAGAGAAGCGCTGCAAGGAAAATATGTAACGATTTATTCTGGAGCATAAGGTAATTCAATCCGGAAGCGACAGCCTACTTCGGCCGGTAGCAAGGCTATCTGGCCGCCATGTGCGGCAATGTATTCCTGCACGATCGAGAGGCCGATACCACTGCCCCGCCGGGCGCCAGGCATCTGCCGTTGGCCCTGGTAGAACGGTTCGAACACCCGGGCCCGGTCCTGTGGCGCTATGCCAGGCCCTTGGTCGCTGATCTCGATGGCCAGGTGACCCAGCCGACGCTTGAGTCGAAAACGGATGACACCTCCATGCGGACTGAAACGAATTGCATTAGATAACAGATTGCCCAAAGAAGTTGCCAGCTTTTCGTTATCCACGTCCAATGTCAGCGGCTCGCCTTGCAAATCAATCTTCAACTGCCGAGCTTGCCATTGCAGGCGCTGGGTATCGATGACTTTTTGGATCAGGCTGGTGAGTTCGGTAGGTACAAGGCTGAGTTTGCGAGATTCGAACGTGGCGGCATTAAAGCGAAGCAGGTCTTCTATCTGTGTCTGCAGCGCCAGGGTATTTTGGCGAAGGATGTGCGTGATCTCTTGCTGCTGTTTACTCATGGGTCCTGCAACTTCGTCGGACAGTAAGGCGACGCCCTCACGCAAGGCGGCGAGTGGAGTTTTCAATTCGTGTGAGACATGGCTTAGAAACCGTGCCTTGTCGGCTTCCAGTTCGCCCAGTCTCAGACGCAGCCAATCCAGTCGCAGGCCAAGACGTTTGAGGTCGGCGGGGCCATGAATGTCGATGTTGTCCTCCAGTTTGCCTTGTCCGAGCGAGCCGATGGCAGCTTCCAGCATGCGCAAGGGGCGGCTGAGCCATAAGCCGAAAATAACAGCCAACAGTATGGCAAGTGCACAAGCTACCATTACTTGCCAGTTCAGCTGTGCGCGGCCAGCTTCCAGTTCATTCAACAGAGCACGGTGTCGGGCATCCAGTTCGGTACGTATCTGCTCGCCTATCGTGTTATCCAGCGCCTCCAGTTCGTTGAAAGTATCGGTAAGCGCTTGCTCGCGTTCCTGCTGCGGTATGCTGAAATCGTTTAACTGCTGTGCAACCGTGGCCATATGGCGAGGCCATTCACGCAGAGCTTGCGAATGGGGTAGCGCCGCTTGTAAGCGTTGCTGGGCAGCTTCCGCATCGCGGCGTGCTTCTTCGTAGCGCTGGCGGAAAATGACTTCATCGAGCACGAGGTATTGGCGCGCCGCTCTTTGCATCGCCACGCTGCGTTCGGCTAGAAGCTGCAGGTCATTACTCAGCTGCATGGCTTGGTTTGCACCGGCACGGTTTTCTTTGATCAGTCTTTCCAGCGTTTGCAAGCCACGAAGCGAGGCGGTGCCCAGGAGCAGAATGATCAGCAGAAAGGAGCAGAGCAGTAGTTGACGAAACGAGATACGAGCTAGCATGGTTGATGGATATGGGCAGACTGCGCTGATTATCGGGCCAGTCCGGTTACGGCTTGCCACTCTAAATTGCTGATTAGATTAAGACTTCAAGAATCTTACAAGGTGCATTGCATTATTCCCGTTTGGAAATAAAAGCCGATATGGTGCAGCAGTGGTGTCCTCTGCGCCTGTTTTCGAGGGTTTGCCGCGTAGCTTTGATTGAGGCTCTGCGCCCAACTGACGACTGCTCACGGCTGGATTGGGACACTTAAACTGGACTGCAGCGCTAGCAACGCTGTATGTGTTCGTACCTCGGTTGCACCGCGAAGTCGTTTACTGATTATTTACATGGTGGCGTTTGCCTGCCATTTGCCTTGGTATTTGGTACAACTGGCCTTCTTTTTTTCCAGGTCCTGCGGGCTTACCAGGTAATAGTAGACAGTACCGGGGCTGCCCATCGCGCCAGCACAACTGGCTAGCGCAGGCTTAGGACAGGCTGGCAGCACATAGGCACGAATCTGGCCGCCCATCTCTTTAAATGCTTTCTCGTTTTGTTCGCACTGCTGTTTGTATTCAGCGGCGGGCACTTCCAGATCGATTTCGCTACAGTCCTTGATGGGCAAACCTTGCAGGTTGCCCTCGAACACACAGGCGCTCTTGGCCCAGGCTGTACCACTAAATAGCAGCAAACCTGTCAAGGCGAGGTGGGAGAAAATAGTGTGCATAGCGTGCCCTCCTCGGGACATGGGCTGGTCTTTGCCAGCATCGAACAAAAGTTATAGCTGATGGTATGACTGCTGTCTGTGTTTTGCTCGGCATTCAGTTGCACTGACGACATGGCGTGGCACAAACGCTGCAGGGTTATCGCTCGGCTTTGCTATGAAATTATTTGTTGTGAGGTGGACAACGCATCCCACCTACTCCTCACCAATTTCAAGTTTGATAGACCAATGGCAAACAGTAAAAACATTGACAGCTTCGATTGGTAAGCCATCAAAACTGCTGCTAGTTTGAATTCTAGCCAAGTCATTGTACGCCCGGCATGGATATGCCGGGTTTTGCATCTATGGGTGGCCAAGGCTCAGCGATATACATCGCATACCTTTGTAGTAATGCATAAGGGCCAAGGCTATGGGCAAACTGGAGGAGAAGATTATGCAGAGAAAAATACACTATCCCGTACTGGTATTGACCGGTGTTCTGACTGCAGCTTTGGGTGGGTGCGGAGGAGGGGATAGCACTACTACTACTACAACGACACCACCAACCGCAGCTACCAACGTGACAGTTTCGCCTTCACTAGGAAAGTTTTCTTCTGGGACGCCGGTGCGCGCCCTGACCTTGGCGGGTGCGGTGCTGGGTACTGGAACAATTGATGCAAATGGTACCTCTATCCTTAATATAGGTAGCCACACTGGCCCTTATGTTGTGGAGGTGACCGGTAATGGCACCGCCACTTACTTTGATGAAGCCGCCGGTACGAACGTGGTATTCCCCAATGGGTCGACGTTAACGGCTGTTGCACCGGCGGGTACCACTGCTGTGGGCGTAACGCCATTGTCTGATGCTGCCAAACGGCAGTTGGAAGCGGCCTCTGGTGGCCTGGCTGCAGCAAGTACAACCAGTATTCAGCAGGCTAATGCAACGATTGCAGCGGCTTTTGGCTTAGGGGATGTTCTGGCACCCCCTACGCTGGTTGGTAGTGGCTCTGCAGGGACACTTAAGGACAGTACGGCAGATCGTTATGCATTGGTGTTGGCAGGTATCGCCAATAGCGGTGCAACAGGTGTGGCTGTCCACGATATTGCGAAGTTTCTGGCTCGAGACTTGGCAGATGGAAAGCTTGACGGTGTTCCACTACCAACTGACACAGCCCCGATGACGGGTGTGGTGATCAACGACTTCATCACCAATTTCACGACCAAGCTACGCAAGGCTGCGGATGATTTTGCTGATGACGCTACACGCGAACGTGTTCATAACGAGGAGGTTGTGCTGAACCCGGTACCAACGCCAGTAGATACCTCACTGGCAGCAGGCATCGCTGCTGCACGCAAGATGCTGCGGGACGTACGGGTGTCAGTTTCCTTGGCAAATGCCCAGTTGCACCATACCGGAGCTGGGCTATCTGAAGCCGTGCACAAGGTGAACGATCTAGGTCGCCTTAGCCTGGAGCATTTCCATATGCTTAAGGAGGGGTTTGATTTCCTGCGCGATCTGCGGGCGGAGAATACGACTGGCGCCACGCAGAACCCCAATCTGAATAATCGATGGGAGAAGGAATTCACCTCGGGTGTGATGAAGATGCGTTGCCGCTCGGATGTGGCGGATGCCAAGAATGTGGCCGAAGTGAAATGTACCTATGCCAATGGCCAAGGCCGTAATCCAGCCAATGCAACAGAATGGAGCCGCTTTGCCTTTACTGTGAAACGTGGAACTGCAGATGGTTTGGCCAGCTGGGATGCGTATAAGGAGTTTTCAGCGGACGGCAGCTATGCCGATCCTAATTACACCAAGCGAGCATTTGGTACTGACCAGGACGGTACGCTCAGCTACAGCAAGTCTGGCGCCGCGGAGAAGTATGCTGTCAAAGGTGATATGCCATACGGCATGTTGGTTGAAGACAAGCAGACATTGGATATTGCGGTAACCCGGACTGAAGTCGTTGACAACTCGGGTAACGCCTCGGGTACCGGGTCAGTCGTTGGTACGGCTACGCGCACTGTGGGTGACAAAAAAGCCCAGTTGGAGATTCTGGATGGCTCACAGGTAAGCTACCGCGAAAGCGACGAAATGGCTTTTGGTACGCTGAAGGTGAAGGCAACAGTAGGCCAGTATGGTATCAGCGGTGATCTGACCTTGGGCGACCCGATTGTATTGCCTGCAACAGGCAACTTTACCGGGTCGATTGGTGTAATCGGCGTTAGTGTGGCAGAGGTCGTAGCCAGTGTTACCCGTAAAGCCATAGACCCAGTGCATGAGCTGGATGCCGGTACCATTTCGGCTACAGCGAAAGTGACAACAGCGTCTGGTACTGTGGTGCAGCTGGCGGTGGGGTTGGAGCGTGAGCAAGCCGGTATCGATACCGTCAAGTTGTCTAGCACGCATAAGGTGGGGGATCGTTCTGTAACCTTGGGGGCCACATTGGTGAATGGCCACCTTTCTGATACGGCCACCATCAGCAATGCAGAGGGGGTGACAGTCACACTTACTCGCGGTACCGATGGCAAGCTGATAGGTAAGGTCAAGAAAGGTGAGCAGGAGGTAGGCACCATTGCAGATGAGAAGGTCAACTTCAAGGATGGGTCGACCGAGACCTTGGGTTGATTTTGTGCACAATATGGGCCCGATAAGCTATTAAGGGCTGGTTGGGTTAGAGGCCTGCGGCGTAAGCTGGCGGGCCTCTCTATTTTGTTAATACGCTCAGGGTTTAACCATGCCGGCATTACGTTTCTCGTTGTTCCTATCTGTATTGCTTGGTGTTGGATCTCCTATAGTGCGATCAGCCAGCCTGCAAAGTAATCCGGCAGGTTTCGACCCATTGGTAAGTTTGCAGTTCGGATTGGACGTCCAGGCTTTCAGCGACCCACTCCCGTTGTTGAGCCTGAACGATGATGATTGGGGACTGAAGCTAAAAAGCCGGAACCAACGTGAACATGCATTCCTGGATGGTTGGGCATTTGCAGGTGGGGAAGAACAGGGATGGCATGTGACAGCATTGGCCCGTCGATATGGTGTGGCGCATGCTAACCGTGACACCGTGTTGCTTGCGCAGCAGATAGAGCAGCGCTTACCGTTTGATCCAAATCAGCGATATGAATTGGACTACGGTGTGGACTACTGGACCGGTCGAGGATTTAGGGTGGGTAAGGCATTCAATTTCCCCATTGCCAAGCTGGGGCAGCTGGATGTTGGTTTGGCGGTGCAGTATCTGAAGTCGGTGGATATTAAAACCGAGAGTTTTGTAGGTACCGCTCAATCCAACGCAAACCAGCAGTTGCAATTCACGGGTAGGCGCGAGGCGGCTGGTAGTTTGATGAACACGAGCGACCCAACACGTTTTAATCCATTTTTCGCAGCAGGGGATCCATCGGGATATGGATACGCACTGGATGTTGGCTTACGCTGGCGTGGAGATAATGGATTGCAGGCGGAATTGGCGGGTTTCGATATTGCTGCTCGAATCAGGGGTAAAGATATGCCCCGCTCTTACCAGTCTGGCAGCTTTCTATACACCAAGGATGGCGACTTCATTGGGAACGCTGATGGGTCGCCCGCTGTATTAGGGCGGGACAGTCGGGGTAACGTGGTGCTGCGCCCTAAGTCGAACTGGTTGGCCGATGTGCGTTGGCGAAGAGAGCAGTGGCAGGGTGGACTGGCGTGGCGAAATACAGATGGTTTGAGTTTGCCCAAGGTGCATGGGGAATATCAGTTTATGCCTACAAATTGGCTTGGTCTGGCGTATACCCCACGCACCGGTTTGGTGGAGTGCAGCATCAGCAATTCTTGGGTCTCATTCTTACTTGCCAGCAGTAACGCAAATGTGGATAAGGCACGGGCCTTGGGCATGGGGCTCCGTCTTACACTGCCTCTTCAATCTTGGTAGTGCTGAGTTGTTGGTGTTTGTTCGGCTTCTTCCGGATATAGATGGTCTTACGTACCCGGGCTACCAGCTGGTTCTTGTCATCAGTAATGTTGATGTCGAACTGCGGTAGATATTTCTCCCCGCCCGCTGTCTGGCTTCGGATTTCTACCAAGGTGGCGTAATCAATCGCAAATTTGGCGCGAACCACACCACGCCCTGGCGCCACAAAGTCAATGCTGGCGCTCTGGTCCCATACGTAGTAATCCTTCCCCAGGATTTGCATCAGCATCAACATGTACCACGGGTCTGTCATCGCAAACAGGCTGCCGCCGAAATGGGTCCCCACATAATTACGGTTATACCAGCGCAGTGTCAGCGCAACTTCGGCTGTACGGTAGTCAGCACTGACACGCGTAGCGTGAATGCCAGTCAGTAGAAATGGCGGCCAGAGATTGATCAGAAATCTGAAAGTGCTGGATTTCATGGTTGTTGAAACCTCTCGATATGAACAAGACTTACACTGAGATTGTCTATCAAGCGCTTGTTTGTCAATTTGCTTTGTTACTTCACTTAGTCTTACCGCACATAACAATTCCTAACTGGGTGTAAAGGATTGGTTTATGAACTGTGACGAGTAGTAGTCAGTGGAATGCAGCGCAACGCAGAAATCGTGATCATGACTGTTCAGTAAGATCGTGAACGGGTTTTAAGGCGCGTATGTATATGTAGTGTGACCCACAACAATATGTATGCATTCTCATGACGAGCCCGCTTGTAGCGCTACCTAATCTGATGGCTAGAGGGGCTTTGATAAGGTTTCGACGCACTAGATTGGCGTTTGATGAACAGTGAGGAGAGGAAGTTGATGGGGCTGCTCAATTATTTTGTCCGGCTGATTCGTTAAGAATCATTGGGTTGTTGATAGATGAAGGCTTTGGCGTTAAAAAAGTGTTGTGTGGGAGTTGACGAGTGTTGGGGCGGTGCGTATAGTTCGCCTCTCTGCTGCTGACGCAGACAAAAACGAAGCGAAACTGATGAGTGTAGCTGAGTGGG